>NZ_WUJP01001122.1 GCF_009806515.1 Geminicoccus flavidas
CGCGATCAGCACCTTCTTGGCCAGGCCCAGCACGAAATAGGCGATCCCGGTGTTGACCGACTGGATGTCGAACCGGCCGAAGCCCGGGCTGCGGAACTGGGGGATCATCTCCTTGTGATGGATGATCGGCCCGGCGATCAAATGCGGAAAGATCGTGACGAACAGCAGATAGTCGAGCGGCCCGTAGGGCCGGCTCCGGTCGCGCCAGAAGGGGGTGCGGCGCTCGCGCCAGATGTCCACGAGGAAGGCGATCTGGGTGAAGATGTAGAAGGAGATGCCGATGGGCAGGATGATCGCGGCCATGCCGAAGCTGGTGCCCAGCAGGGTCTCGATGCTGCTCACCACGAACATGGCATACTTGAAGTAGCCCAGGCAGGCGAGGTTGCCGGCGACGCCGGCCGCCATGGCCAGCTTGCGGCGGCGATCGGTGCGCTGGGCGTAGATCGTCCAGCTCATGATGAAGTTGAAGGCCACGGTGCCCAGCATCAGGGGCAGGTAGTGCCAATCCCAGTATCCGGCAAACCAGACCGATGCGGCAGCAAGAACTCCGACAGCCGCAATGGGTGGAGCGAACAGTCGAATGCCCCAAACTAGGATCAGCACGATTGGTAGAAATCCGAATATGAACGGATAGGAACTGAAAACCATTTGTGGACCCGGTTGGCGAGGCGACAGGTATGCCGCGCGCGACTACCGGCGCGCCTGTTGCTGCCATTACCGGCCGGTAATCTTACGGTAAATGCGTAAAATCACAGTGAGGTGTTGAATTGTGTTGCAAGACCGCAACACCGCCTACTGCGCGTGATTTGTAATCACTGTGGGAGCGCCTTATGTCTTTGATGGCGCTGGATTTCGTAGTTGCCGGGCCTGCGCCAGGTGCTCGTCGGACTTCGGCGGCAACTCTGTCCACTCACATAGCGCGTATTGCCTGTCGCAGCTCTGTCTCCTGGGCCTGCGCCTCCTAGGTGTTTAGCCTCGGAGTGTCATGGACGGCCTAATCTCTCGAAGATCGAGAGGATATCCTACGGCA
>NZ_WUJP01001123.1 GCF_009806515.1 Geminicoccus flavidas
GGCGCCGGAGGAGAAGGCGCGCGGGATCACGATCAACACGGCGCATGTGGAGTACGAGACGGCGCAGCGTCATTACGCGCATGTCGACTGCCCGGGCCATGCCGACTACGTGAAGAACATGATCACGGGTGCGGCGCAGATGGATGGCGCGATCCTGGTGGTGTCGGCGGCCGACGGCCCGATGCCGCAGACCCGCGAGCACATCCTGCTGGCCCGCCAGGTGGGCGTGCCGGCGCTGGTGGTGTTCTTGAACAAGGTCGACATGGTCGACGACCCGGAGCTGCTTGAGCTGGTGGAGCTCGAGGTGCGGGAGCTCTTGTCCAAGTACAACTTCCCGGGCGACGACATCCCGATCATCAAGGGCTCGGCGCTGGCGGCTCTGGAAGGCAAGGACGACGAGATCGGCCGGGCCAAGATCGTCGAGCTGATGGAGGCGGTGGACAGCTACATTCCGCAGCCGGAGCGGGCGGTGGACAAGCCGTTCTTGATGCCGATCGAGGACGTGTTCTCGATCTCGGGCCGCGGCACGGTGGTGACGGGCCGGGTCGAGCGCGGGGTGATCAAGGTCGGCGAGGAAGTCGAGATCGTCGGCATCAAGCCCACGACCAAGACGACCTGCACGGGCGTGGAGATGTTCCGCAAGCTGCTCGATCGTGGTGAGGCGGGCGACAACGTGGGCGTCTTGCTGCGCGGCACCAAGCGTGACGACGTGGAGCGCGGCCAGGTCTTGTGCAAGCCCGGCTCGATCACGCCGCACACCAAGTTCACGGCCGAGACCTATGTGCTCACCAAGGAAGAGGGTGGCCGGCACACGCCGTTCTTCGGCAACTACCGGCCGCAGTTCTACTTCCGCACCACGGACGTGACCGGCTCGGTGGAGCTGCCGGCGGGCACCGAGATGGTGATGCCGGGCGACAACGTGACCATGGTGGTGACGCTGATTGCCCCCATCGCCATGGAGCAGGGCCTGCGCTTTGCCATCCGCGAGGGCGGCCGCACCGTCGGTGCCGGCGTCGTCGC
>NZ_WUJP01001124.1 GCF_009806515.1 Geminicoccus flavidas
CCCGGTCTATGCCTGCACCCAGGCCAACATCCGCTGGCCGCGCGGGCATTATTTCTCCTTCCAGGCACCGAAGGATGGGGTCGTCACCAAGTTCATGTGGCAGACCCAGGGGGCCCGGAAGCATGCCGAGCCGGACGACGCCCACAGTGGCGGCAATTTCGGCTGCTACCGGATCAGGTTCTATCGCTGCAACAACTGGACCCAGCCCAAGGGCACGCTGCTCGCCTCGGGCGTCGTGACGCCTGGCGAGCTCGGCTACTATCCGGGCCGGCAGGTGGGCGGCTTCGATGCATTCAATGCCTTTGCGACCCGCTTCGGCGTCGCGAACAGCCCGGAGCTCGTGGGCGGCCTCCATGTCCAGGCCTGGCTCAACCGGGTCAGCCTGCGCGGCACGGAGAATGTGTACAGCGGCACCGCCTATGTCTGGATCGACGTGATGGCGAACGGCAGCCCTTGGGCCGTCACGGCCGGCGAATGGATCCTCGCCGAGTATGTCAACCTGGCGGC
>NZ_WUJP01001125.1 GCF_009806515.1 Geminicoccus flavidas
ACACCCGGGAACGGAAGGATCGAACTCGCCAATTGATCGGCTGCTCGCGGTGCGCGAGTACCTGCCAGCGACCGAGCAACCCGGCACCAGTGACAGCGCGGGTGGGGCGCGCGGCATGACGCCGGCTTTCCTTCTTGGCTATGACGACGACACCTGGTTCGGCCAGCCCTGGTACTACCGAGGGCGCTATCCCGCGGGCAATTCTAGCGGCGGCCTGTTTGACGAGGATCCGGTCAATCCCAATGCCGCCCGCCCGGCCGTGGCGAGCCGAGGGCCGGCGCTCATGGTGTACGGGCAGCGCCGCCTGCGCCAGGTCCTCACGCCGCCCGCCGATTTCGCCGGAGAGGTCGTCGACGAGATCTACGTCCATGCC
>NZ_WUJP01001126.1 GCF_009806515.1 Geminicoccus flavidas
CCCGGTCTATGCCTGCACCCAGGCCAACATCCGCTGGCCGCGCGGGCATTATTTCTCCTTCCAGGCACCAAAGGACGGGGTCGTCACCAAGTTCATGTGGCAGACCCAGGGGGCCCGGAAGCATGCCGAACCGGACGACGCCCACAGTGGCGGCAATTTCGGCTGCTACCGGATCAATTTCTACCGCTGCAACGACTGGGACCAGCCGAAGGGGACGCTGCTCGCCTCGGGCGTCGTGACGCCTGGCGAGCTCGGCTACTATCCGGGCCGGCAGGTGGGCGGCTTCGATGCATTCAATGCCTTTGCGACCCGCTTCGGCGTGCCGGACAGCCCGGAGCTCGTGGGCGGCCTCCACGTCCAGGCCTGGCTGAACCGCACCACGCTGCGCGGCACCGAGTACGTGCACAGCGGCACCGCCTATGTCTGGATCGACGTGACGGCGAACGGCAGCCCTTGGGCCGTCACGGCCGGCGAATGGATCCTCGCCGAGTATGTCAACCTGGCGGCCAGCCCGACCACCAACTTCTCGTTCGACAACAATGCGTTCTCGGCGTCCGCCGCGCACCCGGGAACGGAAGGATCGAACTCGCCGATTGATCGGCTGCTCGCGGTGCGCGAGTACCTGCCGGCCACGGAGCAGCCCAGCACCGATGCCAGCGCCGGCGGTGCGCGTGGCATGACGCCGGCTTTCCTTCTTGGCTATGACGACGACACCTGGTTCGGCCAGCCCTGGTACTATCGGGGCCGCTACCGAGGTGGGAACCCCAGCGGCGGCCTGTTTGACGAGGATCCGGTCGACCCCAGCAAGCCCCGCCCGGACGCTTCCACCCGAGGCCCGGCGCTCTTGGTGTACGGCCAGCACCGGCTGCGCCAGGTCCTCACGCCGCCCGCCGATTTCGCCGGAGAGGTCGTCGACGAGATCTACGTCCATGCC
>NZ_WUJP01001127.1 GCF_009806515.1 Geminicoccus flavidas
ACCGCCGAGCGGCAGGATATCCAGCCAGCGCGACAGAAACGGCAGGGGCAGGATCAGGAGGATGGCGCCTAGCAGCGCCACCAGTGCCTCGCCGGTCGCGAGCCGGTCGGTGGAGCCGGTCATCCAGACCAGCAGGGTGAAGGACTGGGCGGTGCCGGTGGCGAGCACTGCCGTCATCATGGCCAGGCACGCGGCACCGATCGCCACGCCGGCCAGCAGCAGCCGCTCGGGCCCGAACCCGCTGCGTGCGCCAAAAGCCAGGATCAGCATGAGGGCCAACAGCGAGCCACATGCGCTGCCGGTCAGCAGCAAAGCGGGGCCGGGTACCGTCGCCAGCAGCAGGACGGCACCCAGGCCGGCACCGGCACCGGCGCTCACGCCCAGCACTTCCGGGCTGGCCATCGGGTTACCGGTCAGGCGTTGCAGCAGCGTACCGGCGGCACCGAGCAGGGCGCCCGCGGCCAGCGCCGCCGCCACGCGCGGCAGGCGAAACGGCAGGAGATCGGCGAACAGGCTGCCAGTGGCGAGCTGCCAGCCGGCATGGCTGCGGCCCAACACCAGGCAGGCCAGCACCAGGCCGGCGACCGCAAGCAGCAGCCAGAGCATTGTCCGCCACGGCCGCTCTCGCCGCGGCAGGTGCACCGGTGCCGGCGGCAAAGGCGGGCGCTCGCCGATCGGCAGGCGCGGCAGCAGCCAAAGCAGGAGCGGGCCGCCGAGCAGGCCGGTAGCGGCACCGGTCGGCACCAGATCGCTGCCGGCATCCGAGAGCAGCTGGACGATGCCGTCGGAGAGCCACAGGATCACACCGCCCAGGATCGGTGCTGCCAGGAGGGCCTGCCGCTGGCCGCGCAGCCCGCTCAGACGGGTGAACGCCGGTGCCGCCAAGCCGACAAAGCCAATCACCCCTACCAGTGCCGTGACGCTCGCCGCCA
>NZ_WUJP01001128.1 GCF_009806515.1 Geminicoccus flavidas
CGTCACCCCGTTCCGCGGCCGCCGGGTGCGCACACCGGAACTGGAGCTGGAGCATCTGTCGGTGACGCTGGATGCGGGCTTGGGCGTGCTGTTCGCCCGGATGAAGCACCAGGAGCGCGCCTGCTACACCCAGGCGCTGATGCAGGACATGAGGACCCTGCAGAACCATCTGGTCGAGCTCTATGCCGGGCTTGGCGCCGAGGAGATCCCGTTCCGCTACCTGGCCTGGTGCTCGGATGCACCCAAGGCCTGGAGCCTGGGCGGCGACCTTTGCACCTTCACGGGCATGATCCGCGAGCAGGACGAGGCCGGCCTGCGCGCCTACGCCCATCTCGCGATCGACATCCTCCATGCCAACCTGGTGAGCCTGGACCTGCCGATCCTGACCGTGGCCCTGATCCAAGGCGATGCGATCGGCGGCGGCTTCGAGGCGATGCTCACCGACGACTTGGTGATCGCTGAAGAAGGCACCAAGTTCGGCCTGCCCGAGATCCTGTTCAACCTGTTCCCCGGCATGGGCGGCTACAGCTTCCTCAAGCGCAAGCTGGGCCCGGTGCTGGCCCGCCAGGTCCTCGAAGACGGGCTGTCGCGCTCGGCCGAGGAGGTCAAGGCGCTGGGCCTGGTCGACCTGGTCTGCCCGCAAGGCGAGGCCATGGCCACGCTTGCCCGCTTCGTCCAGGACAACCAGCAGCGCTTTGCCACGCTGCTCACCCTCAAGCGGGTGCGCGAGCGCGCCGAGCCTTGCGACAAGCGCGAGCTCTTGGACATCGTCGACCTGTGGGTCGATCTGGCCATGAAGCTCGACGAGCCCGCCCTGCGCCGCATGGACTGCCTGGCCCGCGTCCAGGAAAAAAAGCGCGCTAATGGCGCAGCCAAGATCGCCG
>NZ_WUJP01001129.1 GCF_009806515.1 Geminicoccus flavidas
CTAGGTGTTTAGCCTCGGAGTGTCATGGACGGCCTAATCTCTCGAAGATCGAGAGGATATCCTACGGCACAGGTTCACCACGGCAGCGCCACGACCTCGGCTCGTATCCGAACACCAATCCAATCCTCAGCAGAACCGATCGCGGCCCACGCAGCGGAAGAGCGCGGTCCTGTCGGAACGGGAGGAGGCGGCCGTGGTAGCCGTCCGGGTACAGACGCGGCTGCTCTTGGACGACCTCTACAGCGTCATGCGGGACACGATCCCCACCCTTGTCCCGCACAGCACACTGCACCGGGCTCTACAGCGCCCTGTCAGCTTTGCTGACCTCCCTCCGGGGGATCGGGCTTTTAGCCCGATGGCGTCTCGCGCCGGCCCCATCCTCCACGAGCCAAGGTCAAGCGGTGCAAGGCCTACGAGATCGGCTGCTTCCACCGCGACCTCTGCGAGCTCCGAACCGCTTAAGGGTAAGGCCCGCCTTTTCGTGGCCGTCGACCAAACCTCCAAGCTCGTCTTCGCCCGCCTTTACCGCAAGGCCAACAAGCTGGCTGCCCAAGCCTTCCGCAAGGTCCTGATCCGGACCGTGCCGTACAAGATCCACACCATCGCGCGGCGATCCGCCGGAGGCATGCCCGGCAAGGCCGGGCTCGGCTCGCCGACAACGGCGTGCCGTTCTCCGCCCTGGCTTGCACCGGCGAGCAGGTCATGGTGCACCCGTCCACTCGGCTGTGCTGGGTCAACGGCATCGAGCACCGGCTGACCAGCCTTACCACCCCCTCCGCAGGCTCCTGCCTGCGGTCCTTGCCGGAAGCGGATCGATGGCCTGCCCGTCCGGTTCTTCTGAACCGGACAGCGCTGCTGATGGATGA
>NZ_WUJP01001130.1 GCF_009806515.1 Geminicoccus flavidas
GATGCTCGCCCACCAGCCAGACCGCCTCACCCGGCAGGCCCTGCCTGATCTGCTCCCCCTCGGCTGGACACAGCCGCCAGGAGATGCGGTGCCATTTGGTATGACTAGGCGCCTGCTCCGCCGGGACCGCGTCCTCGCTCGGCACCGGGTGCTTGCGCGGCCGGCCGGCACTGGCCTTGGGCCAGTGCAGGTCCAGCGTCGTCGCATAGACGTCCTGCACCTTGGGCATGCCGGCGGCCCAGATCAGGCCGCGCCGGCTCAGGTGTACCGGTCTCGGTGCGGCGCTCGGCATCGGCCGCCCGAGCCTGCGGCAGGAACAGACGCAGGCCCACCGGTACCAGAACCTCACCATTGGCAAGCCAGCACCTGGCGGTTGGCGCGCTTGCCCAGCCACCCGCAATACTGGCGCGCCACACCCATCGAGGCCTGCCCTGCCTGGGCAGGGCCGTGTCGTCGACCACCAGCACGGCATCAGGTCCACCCACCAGCGCGTCCGCTCGTTCTACCATGAATGGCCATCTGGCCATTCATCCGACATCCGCAGGACCTGGAGGGATCCGCCGCAACGGCGCGTCGTTCCAGGTCGTGCTCGTGACGAAGTGATGGAGCCGGTCGTGGCTGGCCAGGCCCAGCCGGCCGCGGCCGGCTGCAGGCTCTTGCGCTCGCCGGGCCCGATCAGCCCCTGCGGGTAGACCGGCGCCCACGAGCCCCGCTCCCGGTACCTCATCGCCGCCAAAAACGGCGCAAACCACTCCGCCAGCCCCTCCCGCCAGTCTGCCTCCGCCGTCACCTCTGTCCCACCAGACGCTCAGGACATGGCAACGAACCAGGCACTCGCCGGTTCTGCGCAAGTAGTGATAGG
>NZ_WUJP01001131.1 GCF_009806515.1 Geminicoccus flavidas
CGTGAAAGGATCCGTCCTTAGTACGAGAGGACCGGGATGGACAGACCTCTGGTGGGCCGGTCGTGGCGCCAGCCGCGCAGCCGGGTAGCTAAGTCTGGACGGGATAACCGCTGAAAGCATCTAAGCGGGAAACCCACCTTGAAACGACGTCTCCCTATCAGGGCCGTGGCAGACCACCACGTCGATAGGCCGGAAGTGGAAGTGCAGCAATGCATGCAGCTGACCGGTACTAATCGCCCGACCGGCCTCATCATCCCCCACCCCAGCGATCGGCCCGGCACATCAAGCCAGGCCAAAGCATCCCAAAACGTCCCACACACAGTCACCGCCAAGGAGCTGCCCACCACCGCAGCTCCCAAGCGACGTCCTGCCGACCCGGTGGTCACAGCGCGGGTGTCCCACCCGATCCCATCCCGAACTCGGCCGTGAAACCCCGCAGCGCCCATGATACTGTGTCTCAAGACACGGGAAAGTCGGTCGCCGCCGGGTCAGCAGGACGCCGCTCCCCACCAAGGAAAACACCACACACCCAAATACCCGACGCGGGGTGGAGCAGCCCGGTAGCTCGTCAGGCTCATAACCTGAAGGTCAGAGGTTCAAATCCTCTCCCCGCATCCAAAACACAATCACGCACCCAGACCCTGTCGGACAACGACGGGGCAGTCGGCGTTGGAGCGGCGCGGTCACGCAGCACCACCAAAAGCCGGCACCGCAACAGTCCGTTGGTCCTGCCGCGGTATTCTCCTGGCATCGCCCACGCGCAGCCAGGCAGCATCGCGGCCGCAAAGCCCGCCAGTCAGGTCGTCGCCACCAGCCACACCAGCGACCGCACCATCCACCACCAA
>NZ_WUJP01001132.1 GCF_009806515.1 Geminicoccus flavidas
CCACCGGGAAGTCGACTCCGGTCACCCGCCGGCAGGTGTCCAGCACCTCCTGGACGCTGAAGCCTCGCCCATAGCCGCAATTGAGCGCCATCGACGCCCCGCCGTCCAGCAGGTGGCGCAGCGCCGCCACATGTGCCCGGGCCAAGTCGGTCACGTGCACATAGTCGCGAATGCAGGTGCCGTCGGGGGTGGGATAGTCCCGCCCGTGGATCGCCATCCCCTCGCGCAGGCCAGCCGCGGTCATGCAGGCGAGCTTGACCAGATGGCCGTTGTCCGGGGTGGCCTCGCCGATCTCGCCGTCGGGATCGGCCCCGGCCACGTTGAAGTAGCGCAAGGCGAGCCAGTTCCCGCCCGAGGCCGCCATCAGGTCGGCCAGCATCCGCTCGGCCATCAGCTTGGAGGCGCCATAGGGGTTGATGGGGCTGAGCGGTGCGGTCTCCGGGATCGGGTGGAGGTCCGGCTCGCCATAGACAGCGGCGGTGGAGGAGAACACCACCTTGCCGATCCCGTGGCGGACCGCGCAATCGAACAGGTTGAGCGCCGCGATTGTGTTGTTGCGGTAGTACTTCGCCGGGTCGCGCACACTCTCGCCCACCCAGATATGGGCGGCCATGTGCACGATCGCGGCGAACTTCCCTTTGCCCATCAGCCGGTCCACCGCCACCGGATCGCCGACATCGGCCACCACCAGCTCGTCCGGGCGCACCGCCCAGCGGTGCCCGGCATAAAGATTGTCCAGCGCCACCGGCACGAAGCCCGCCCGGCGCAGCTCCTTGACTACGTGGCTGCCGATATAGCCGGCACCGCCGGTCACCAGGAC
>NZ_WUJP01000553.1 GCF_009806515.1 Geminicoccus flavidas
GATAGCCGCCACGCCGGATCCCTTCGGAATAGGCATAGCGGTCCTCGTCGGGCATGAAGAGGTCGCCCAAGCTTGCCCAGAAGCCCTTGTCCTCCGTGCCGGTGGCTGGTTCGGTGGTGGCTTCAGTATCGGCGCTCCGGACGGAGATCTCCCCGTCCGCGATGCCGAGAGCGATCAATTCATCCCGCGCAGTTTCCGTGGCACCGAGCGTGTCGTAGAGCGCCGTCATCGTCTGCGTCATGGGTCTTCATCTTCCATGATGATAGGGAATCGCAGGTCTGGCTCTTCCAGCCGCGTCACCGTCGCATGCTCCGCACGAAGCGGTATTGTCCGACGAACCAGCTCCTCGCTGACGGTCTTGCTGACCCGGAGTTCCTCTTTGAGCATCAGCCGGGTCTGCACCACGAGCCGCTCCTCGAGAACCGGGATGATGAGCACCCCGTTTTCTTCGCGGATCGGCGGGACCTTTTCCACGAACTGACCGACCGGGACACGCTCGACCTTGACCTCCTCTTCCTTGAGCAGGGCTTCTACGACATGCGGCGTGGTCTCGACCTTGGTCTCGACCAGCACGCGGCCAAGCTCGACCAAGCGCTTGCGGAGCTGAAGCTGCTCTTCCAGCAGTTCAACCCGCTGGTCGGGCTGGTCGGGGGAGGCTGACTTGGTCATGGGGCAGCAACTGAGATCGGAGGCTGCAGTTCCTAGCTTGGATTAGCTCGCCTGAGGTTTTTGCTGCCGCTTGTACATGAAGTATGTTGTTATTTCTTCATTTGACATTTGGCACAGTGGCATAAGATTCAAGATCGATCAGCCTAAGATCTTTTCTTCATGGAACCCGCTGTCGGCGCTGGTGCCATCCAGCTCGGCTACCAGCCATCAGGTGTTGCGGCGCTAGCCCTCGTCGTTCGAGATGTTGAGGATCCCTCCGCACGCCTTGCAGTGCACTGCGTCCCGATCATGTCGCTGCAAGCCACACCGAGGACATGGATGGCGCACCTTGCCGCCCGGGCGGAACACCGCCTGTGCTAGGCGGAAGAACAGCGAGATGCCGACGATCATGATCGCCATCGAGAGCAGTCGCCCCGGCCAGCCCACCAGCGTGACGTCGCCAAAGCCGGTGGTTGAGAGCGTCGTCACGGTGAAGTAGAGCGCATCGAGGAAGTTCGCGATCTCCGGGTTCACCGGGCGCTGGGTGACATAGACGATGGAGGCTACCATCAGCATGAACACGGCAAGGTCGAGTGCTGCCGTGATCACCTCCTCGTTGCGGCGCACTGCCAAGAAGTGCCGCTTGAGCTGGCCGAGCACGTTGTAGGACCGCATCAGTCGGACGGTGCGCAGCACGCGCAGGAAGGCGAGGTTGCCCACCAGCGCCGACAAGAACAGGGAGACAATGACCACGATGTCGATCAACGCTGCGGCATTGTCGAGGTAGCGCATCGGATGGCGATGGGCTGCCAACCGGCTCAGGAATTCGAGCAACAAGAGGGCCCCGAGCAGCAGGTCGACCCAGCGAGTCCAAGGCGGCGCGACGAAGGTGGTGGCGAGAAAGTAGGCTAGCGCGCCGAGATCCAGGGCCAGCAGGCCCATCTGAAACACGACGGCATCACGCCGGTGGCCATAGAACAGATGCCGCAACCGCGTGCGCAGCCGGCCTACAGCGTGCGACGGTAACTGCATCGGCTTATCAGCATCCTGTCGGGGCTTGATGCATCACCAGGATAAGTCGCAGTCCGCCTTTATCTGTCCTTTTACCGGCGGCATGCCTGCCATGGCCGCTCGCCATACTGCATGGCCTGATCATGTTTTTTCGCCGCCAACATTTGCCGATGATGCAAGTCTCGGGCTGGGTGTAGCCACAGGGGAGCCGCGAGGTGCCTGTTCAGCCTTGTTCCGGCGCCGATCCAGATAGCTCATGGCGGGGGTAACGGTGGTGCCATGCAGAAGGATGGAGACCAGCACCACCAGCCCGACTGCACTCCACAGCCGCGCCGGCTCGTGAAAGTCTGCTTGGTTGAGCGCATAGGCCAGGTAGTAAATCGAACCCAGCCCACGAACGCCGAAGAAGCTGATCATCGACCTCTCGGCCCAGGATGTCGGGGTACCAAGCAGGCTGATCATTCCGATGAGTGGGCGCATCACGAACAGGGTCGTCAGGGCGAACAGGATCATGGCGCTGTCAAGCCGGTCAAGCAGGCCACCATGCGCGATCATGCCGCCGAGCACCACAAGCAGGACCATCATGAGCATACGCTCGGACTGTTCCGCAAAATCGTGCAGCTTGTCGTGGAACTCGTGGTTGCGCTCGACCGCACGGATCGCAAGGGCAGCAACGAACACGGCCAGGAAGCCATAGGCATGGATGGCGCTGGTGATGCCATAGGCAAGGAGTGTCGCCCCCAATGCCACAAAGCCGTCTCCGGTTCGTGCCAATTTGGTGCGGTTGGGCAGCCGGAACGTGATGTAGCCAAGGATCCAACCAACTAGGGCGCCCACCACGACACCCGCTAGGATCTCCCAAAGCACGTCGACCAGCAGCCACTCACCCCAGGCTTCTGCCGTGAGACTTCCGCCACCAATGGCAAGTGCCACTGCCAGATTGACGAAGGGGAAGGCCAAGCCATCATTCAGACCGGCTTCCGAGGTGAGCGTGAACCGCGCCTCGTCCTCCTCGCCCGTGCGGGGTGGTCCCACCTGGACGTCGCTTGCCAGTACCGGATCAGTGGGGGCCAGCGCTGCACCGAGCAGCAAGGCAGCGGCAATGTCCATCCCAAGCAGCCACCAAGCGAGTCCAGCGACGGCAACAATGGTCAACGGCATTGCTAGGCCGATGAGCCGCCAAGTGAGCCTCCAGCGCTGCCAGCCGAAGACGCGGTCGATCTTCAGGCCCGCACCCATCAAGGCGATGATGACAATGAGCTCAC
The DNA here is from genome assembly GCF_009806515.1 of Geminicoccus flavidas. Taxonomy (GTDB): domain Bacteria; phylum Pseudomonadota; class Alphaproteobacteria; order Geminicoccales; family Geminicoccaceae; genus Geminicoccus; species Geminicoccus flavidus. The sequence continues at coordinate 2,925 of NZ_WUJP01000553.1, forward strand.
TCAAGCGCTCCGTGAGCAAGGGATACTGGAGCGGATAGGGCGTCAAAGGCTCGAGTGCCGGATGAGCGAACATGAGCGCGCCTAAGCCAACCGAGATGATCGGGAGCGATAGCGGGGCTTCCTTCAACACCATCGGCAGCCACGCCGTGAGCAGGATGACCCCACCCAAGACGGTGAGAACACCGATATAGAGGCTCATGCGCGGGAGGATCCTGGCTGGTGGCTGGATCAACTGGCCACGGGCGCTTAAGCTGCCGATGGAGAAAAGTATTCTCAGGCAACCGCGCGCAGATCGTAGCAGACGATGAGTACGCGCACCCGCTGGCCACACTTCGTCAGGCCGGCTTGCCGAAGCAGGATCGCGTGGCGTTTAGCCTCCAACATCAGGATCTGGCCATGGCCGCTCATGCGGACGGTCCCGCAGCAGGAGCGGGAGCAGCAAGCCTTTCCAGTCGCTCGGCATAGGTCTGCGGCCGCAGCCGAGCGATCGGGTGACGGGGGTCGTTGATCACATACTCCCGGATGTCGGTGACCAGCTCATCGGCCAGCCGGTCGATGACCAGGCGCTGCGTGGTGTTACGCGGCAGAGTCCGCAGGTAGCCGACGATGGCGTCGAGGTGGCGGACGACTTCCGGACACGCATCCTGCTCGGCGGGCCGCTGCCATTCGGCCAGATGCTGCGCCGTGGCAAGATGAATGATCTTCCGCTCGAAGAGGAGGGCAGAAAGGCTCGGGAGAGGATACATGAGGTTCTCCTGGATGCCTCCCACCGTGGCGCTGGGCTGATGGCGCTGCGGGACTGTACGGTATCCTGAGGTTTGACTATTAGATGTTGTGGTTTCTGGCACTTGGGGCAGTAGCGCCACAGTGCTGGTGGATGGATGTTCTCAGATAGGCCAAATTGTCTCGCTACTGAAGACTCCTGGAAATGGCGTTCCTAGCGTTTGTTCGCCAACCAGGAGAACGCCATGGTACAAGCGCCAGAGTGTTCGTTGACTACTGGACCGAGCAAAACGTAGAGGCGGAAATCTACAGCGATACCCGGCACCGTTCGCGGGAATACGCAGCGCAGTGCTTGCAGGCTGCCAGGGCACGGGGGATCAGTGTCACCGACATCTGGGACGAGTGCGGGGATCTGGCGACCTATATCGCCGGGACCAGCGACCGTGCGATCGACTGGCAGCCGTTCTCCTGGTCGCAGTTTCATCGGACCTGAGGTTGCTCCTGGCAGAGCAGGCGCCGGCACCCCGCGAGGCGGTCACGGATCAGCATCATCAGTGCCGCCTGCGGACAGTTCGGCCAGAGCCTCGATGACGGCAGCCTCGATCTGAGCCAGTGCCGTCATCGGGTCCTCTGGGCACAACACTGGCGCCAGCTTGGCCGGTAGCGCCATCAGTCTTGCGCGCACGGCCGCATAGCGGCGCTCCAGCTCGATGCCGACATCCTCCACCGCCACCACTTCGCCCTCTTGCCTTGCCAGCTCCAGCTCGGCCAGGCAGGGCTTCCGCTGCGGTCTTGCGCTGCTTAGCCTCGTCGAGGTCAATCTTGGCTCGCTGGCTATCGTCGACCTCGAACACGGCACACGGCGTGGTTCAACCGCCAGCGCGTGCCTTCAACCCTCACCAGCCAGGCTCATGTCCTTGATGGCGACACGCCTGAGGTGAGTGACCAGATCATCCGACACCTCGACATTGATGCGTCCGAGCATCAAATCATCTCACCTTGACGCGGCATCTGTCAGCTCTTCTCGACCAGCTTGACAGCTTCCCGCAGCAACTCCGCCACCAACTGTCGCATCTCCTTCGTCCCGTGTGTAGCATTCAGTGCGAAAGCGCCCGTTACCCCGCCCATTCGGGCCACCACTACCTTTCGCGCCGCCATGCATCCGACAGCGTGTCTTGCCTGCCACCGCTGGCGATCGGCCTAGCGTCCCCTACCGGGTCCTGGCCCCTCAGCGTGGGCAATCCTGCATCGGCCAGTGCCGGTGCATGGGCTCGATCAATGCTTCGTCTGCCATCCCCCCGCTGTCACGTTGCCGACGGTGGCCTGGGCGCCGGCCTGCACTGTCACATGCTCCACCCGTACCGTCCGCTGTCCCTTGTCCCGGTGCCGGTTCAGGGTCTCCACCAAGGTCCCGTGGGTGCGCGCCAGCTTGTTCGCATGGCTGAGCGCCATCTGCTGCTCCTCGGAGGCTTGATCGGGCAGCGCCGCTCGCCGGCAGCACCTTATCGCAGCCTCATTGGCTGCGATTATCTGCGCCATCAAATGCCCATCGAAACAGGTCACTCGAGGCCATAGCCTGGATCGTCTGGAACAGCGCCGGCTGCTTCCATTCCCGCAACTCGGGCGGTGGCCAAAGACGGAAGCGCCCGACGACCTACTATGGCCACATCGAGATCTCGCTCGAAACGCACGGCGTCTGCATCGCGGACTACACTGGCTCGATCGTCCGCAAGTTCGCGATGGTGAGTGGTCCCAGATACCCGGCGGCAGTGCTGGTACTACCTCAGTTGGCCGTGGCCTGACCGAGCCTTGCACTTCCCCTCAGGACTGAGATCGCTGAAGAGACTTCCGTACCTAGTCGGGACCACCCCTCGCTCATCGCGTCGACAGTTCCCTGTAAATCCGTCGCCTCACCAGTCGGCAGCGAGAGCAGCACGCGGCCATCCTGTAGGACTTGGTCACCAGCACCGTCTAGCACGAGCCAACGAGCGTCCAGTGTCATCTCGCCACCCAAGACGGCGTCAAACCGGGTGACGTCGACGGCGACCTGGTAGTCGAGGCGGACTGGACGGGACTGTGGCAGGATCACGATCTTGTCAGTGCCGAGATGATTGCGCAGGGACTGCAGCAGGTTCCGGCGGGTAATAGCGTCGAGGGATTCCACCCAGCGGTCAAACTCGGCGACGTCCATGCGAGTGGCGCTGGTTCGGGTGACGATTTGCGGGCGGTCGAGATAGTCCGGCAAGGCGATGTCGGCGATCCCTATGGCGAGCCGTGAGTCCGGACGTACCGGTCGCTCGGGCATGGGCGGGTCAGCAAAGGTGTGGAGCCTGGTCGGTTGGCTTGTGGCGCAGGCGACTAGACCGAGAATGCAAAGGGCTACGCCGAACGAAGCGAGCTTGCGGCTCATTGGCTTCCTCCGGCCTTGCCCCGGATCAGCGCCTCGGGGTGTCGGTCGAGATAGTCGGCGAACATGCGGATCGACCGCGTCGCACTGATCAGTTCCTTCATCAGTACTCGGGTTTCAGTAGGGATCGGCGCCTGCTGGCCGATGACCCCATCTACGGACACGAGGGTCATTCTTGCCTGCTCTGTCAGTCTGGCAGCGTCGTCGGCCACTTTGCGCAGTGATGCGACCAGCGGGCCGGACTGGCCCTCGACACTGGCGGCAATGCGCTCGACCGAGCCCAGGGATCGGTCGAGTTGGACGATGATGTCCTTCATCTCCGGCGCCCCCACCAATGCATTTACGCTCGCCACGGTCTTGCGCACCTCGTCCATCAGCTTAGGCAGATCGAGCTTCGACAACTGATCGAGAAAGCCCTCTGCCGAACGGGCGATCTGGTCCATGTCGCTCGCCGCTGTCGGTACCTCGACCCGGCTGCCGATGCGCTTGGCCTTGGCAGGCGGCGCATCCGGCACGAACTCGAGCGATACGATCAACTCGCCAGTCAGCAAGTTGCCCGACTTCAACTTTGCCCGCAGACCCCGCGCGACGAACTGGTCCAGGGCGATGTAGGGATCGACATCGACCAGCCGCTGGCCGATCGGCCGGACCCGGTCGGGTTCGACCTCGAACCCCACAGCGATGCGAAAGCCTGAGGTGTCCCGCTCATATTCCAACGCAATGTCGGTCACCGTTCCAATCTGGATGCCCGAAAACTCCACCGGTGCACCGACTCTCAGCCCGCGCACCGAGCCCTCGAAATAAGCCAGCAGCGGGATCCTTTCGCTGTAGCCCGCGGTGATCACCTCGTCATGACTGTCAAACAGTGTGTAGGCATGCCCCTCAGCGCTTGGCTCGCCCGGGATGTCCAGGTCTGGGGTCTCAACCTCGATTCCGCCAATCAGCAACGAGCGCAACGAAGCGAGCTTGACGTTGACCCCGTCGCCGCCGATCGAGACGTCGATGCCGCTCGCATTCCAGAATCGGCTGCTGTCGCGGATCATCTCGTCATGGGGAGAATTGACGAAGATGTCGATGATTAGCCCGCTACGGCCAGCATCCAGACGGTAGTCAAGCACCTTGCCGATGGTGATCCCAAGATAACTGATCGGCGCACCGCGACTGATCGAGCCCAGCGTCTCGGAGTGCAGAACATAACGGCGCCCTGGCGCGTCCGACTGCAAGGGTGGCGGCTCCTCTAGGCCAGTGAACGATTCCTGCCGCTCGCCCTGGCCGGGATCGATCGCGATGTAGCTGCCCGACAGCAGCGTTCCGAGCCCGGATACCCCGGAAATGCCGAGCTGGGGGCGGACGATCCAGAGCTTGGTGCCATTTGCCATCAGTCCGGCCGCATCCTTGTCGATGTCGGCCACGGCGACAACATCAGAGAAGTGGTCGCTGAACTGGACGTCGGTGACGGTGCCGATCTCGACGTCCTTGTATTTGAGTTTGGTTTTGCCGGCCTCTAGTCCGTCGGCCGTCTGGAAGGTAATCCGTACCGTTGGCCCCTGCTCGAGCAGCGTCGTCACCGCTAGCCAGATCCCGAGCAGGCCGGCCACGATCGGCACGAGCCAAATGAGCGAAAAGCGGCGTTGGGGCCGATAGATGGCATCGCTCAAGGAGCGTCGTTCAGGTTCTGGTGGAAGCACTGGACTCACGGCCGCTTTCCTCGATGTTCCATATCAGGCGTGGATCAAACGAGGCGGACGCCAGCATCGTCAGAACGACGACGCCGGCGAATGCTACGGCGCCTTGGCCGGGCTGGATGGTGGCGACCTCGCCGAGCTCCACGAGGGCGACCAGGATCGAGATCATGAAGATGTCGACCATCGACCAACGTCCGACGCCTTCGATCACGCGATACAGGATGGTTCGGTCTCGGCGGCGTCGGGTGGAGCCGCACTGGACCGACAGCAGCAGGTAGACCAGCCCGATTAGCTTCAGGCAGGGCACGACGATGCTAGCGAAGAGCACCAGGATCGCCACTGGCCACATTCCGAGCGCGATCATGGCCTTGACGCCGCTCAGGATCGTGTCGGGTTCGCCCCTGCCCAGGGACGTTACGGTCATCACGGGCATGACGTTTGCTGGAATGTAGAGGATCGCTGCCGCGATCAGTAATGCCCAGGTCCTGGCCAGGCTGTCAGGCTTGCGCGGGTGCAGCGCACCCTGGCACCGTGGACAGACATGCTCGGCTTCTGTCTGCGGCACCAGCAGGCCGCAGCCATGGCAGCACAGGAAGCCAAAGACCTCCGATCCGCTGTCGGGTTCGCGAACCTGTGGTCCGATCCTTTCCCAGACCTCGCCGGGCTCGAGGACTGATTCCGCCCACAGCATGATCACGATCAACAGGGCCAGCGCCAGGATGCCCAGGCCCGGCTCGATCGTTGCAAGATCGCGCAGCTTCACCCAGGCCACCACCAGGCCCAGCAGGTAGACCTCGGTCATCGCCCAGGGATGCAGCTTCCACACGATCCTGAACACCGGAGCTCGCAGCCGGCTGCGCCCGCCGGCCAGCACCTGGCCGAGCACGAAGATCATGCCGATGATGCGGACAAGCGGAACGCCGATCGCCACCAGGAACACCAGCAGGGCAAGGCCAGGCATCTGGTTGCGGTAGAGGGCAACGACGCTCCCTGCCAGGCTCGCAGCCTGGGTCTGGCCACCCAGGCTCATCGACATGATCGGAAAGATGTTGGCCACGCCGAACAGCACGAGGGCTGCCAGGTTGAGCGCCAGGGCATGTTCGATGCCACGGCCCTTGTTGCGGAACAGGGTGCGGCCGCAGGTAGCACAGGCGAACGATCCGTGAGCGGAGCCTGGAACGACACGATGGATCCCGCCACAGTCGTGACAGGCTAGCAGCATGGCGCGTTTGGATGATTGGTCGCCTGTCATGTTGCCTGGTGGTGAGATGATCGGCCTTGCGTCATCGATCCAGCACACCCTGCCTCAGCCAGTGCATGAACCGAGAAGGTGATGAACTGTCCCGGCAGATTCACTTTCGGATCGTCGAGGAAGATTTCCCATCACTGCTGGACGGGCCAAGCACTTCTGACTGATCGGCCCGACCAATGCTGTCGCCAGGTCACCCAGGCCGCGATGCACGCCGACTGCTGAGCTGCATGATACTGATGCAGCTTGGGGCGGTGGGCATGTTACGGTAACCTACACGTAAATTGGAGCCGACCAAGCAGGAAACTCGGGCCCTGCAGGCTCGGGGAGGCCATGACGTGTCCAAGCTCGGTGCATCGACCCACGATCACTCCTGTGCTGCCGCCGGAGCCAGCTCGGTTCCTGAATTGGCCGTTAACGAGGCGCTCGTCCGGATCCTCGCGAGCTCAGAGTTCGCGGTTTCGGCACGCAACCGGGCGTTCTTGCAGTTCATCGTCAATGAGACGCTGGCTGGCCGAAGCAAGCGCATCAAAGCCTACACCGTCGCTGTCGAGGTGTTTGGGCGTGGCGAGAACTTCGACCCGCAGAACGATCCGGTAGTTCGCATTGAGGCTGGCCGACTGCGGCGGGCGCTCGAGCACTATTACCTATCGGCCGGCCGGGACGATGAGGTCGTCATCCACATTCCCAAAGGCTCCTACATTCCAGCTTTCGCGCTGCGCCCAACCGAGGCGGCCGATCAGCCAGCCGCCCCTGCCCCGGCATCCGTTCCCACGGAGCCAGATGTGGCAGTCTCGCGGCCGGAAGGTCTGCGGAACTGGTGGCGCTGTGCGCCGCGCTACTTTCGTGTCACGGCGCTAGTGCTTGTGGCAGCCGGGCTGATGGGGCTGGGATACATTACCCACCCCCTGAGGACGCCGGGCCAAGTGGCTGATGCAATACCGTTGCGTCCCTCGATCGTCGTCCTGCCGTTCAGCGATCTCATGGGCGAGACGGAGCAAAGCCTCCTGTCACGAGGCTTCGCAGATGAGCTCATCACCCAACTGACTCGGTTCAAGGAGATCATCGTCTATGGCCGCGGCACGGGCGCGGTCATGCTCAACAGTGACGATCCTGCACAGTTTAGCAGGGAACTTGGGGTGGCCTACAGTCTGGAGGGAAGCATCGGCGAATCAGCCGGACACTTGCGGGCGAGCGTGCGGCTCCTGAACGTACGCAGCAATGAAATCGTCTGGGCGGAGACATTCCTGCGCGATCTGGACGCAGGCAATCTCCTGGCTCTCCAGCAGCAGATTGCCGGCGATGTCGCCACCCGGATCGCCCAGCCTTACGGCATCGTGGCACAGGCGAGTGACCGTCAAGCGGCCTCGATGCAACCGGACGACATGGCCGCTTACCGGTGTGGCCTACAGTTCTACGCTTATCGCGCCGAACTACGTCCTGATGCCTATGCGCGAGCCAAATCGTGCCTTGAGGTGACGACCGAGCTTTACCCGGCCTATGCCACGGGCTGGGCAATGCTGGCCTACATCTATATCGACGAAGACCGGTTCTGGTCGGATGGAGAAGCACAAACACCAGCACCGCTCGACCGTGCGCTCGATGCGGCTAAGCGTGCGGTCGCCTTGGACCCGAACGATGTGCGCGCCTGGCAGGCGCTGATGATGGCACACTTCTTCCACAGTGACGTAGCGAAGGGCGTGTATGCAGGGGAACGGGGCCTTGCGATCAACCCAAATGATACCGAGTTCCTGGGCGAGTTCGGGATGCGGCTCGCGATGATGGGTGAATGGGAGCGGGGTACCTCCATGGTACGCGAGGCACTGGCGCGGGACCCGGCCAATTCGCCCTTCTATCGTTCGGTGTTGGCATGGGACCTTTTCAGAGTTGGCAAGTATGAAGAAGCTCTGGAAGAGGTGCATCGAATTGGAATGATCAAGTTGCCGCTCTACTATGCTGTTCGTGCTGCAATACTAGGTCAACTAGGGCGGACGGAAGAAGCTGCCGAGGATGGTCGGCGTTTTCTGAAGGAAATGCCTGGCTTCTTTGACCGCCTCGAGACAGAGCTGTCCAAGCGCAACATGCAGCCCGAGTTTCGGCAGAAGATCATCGAGGGGCTGCGCAAGGCGGGCCTGCCCGTGCCGGAAACGGTGACCCGCGCGCCGGGAATGGCGCCCGTAATGGAATGAGGCCCGATGGCCGGTCCTGGCCGTAGCCTCACGTAAACTACACTCGCTGCGTACCAACATGCTGCTGGTCGGCCTAACCAGGAGGCCACAGATCAGAGGCGACGTCTTTTCGGCTCGACATGAGCCATCCGCAAATAGCGGGGCGCAGCCAAGATCGCTTCTGGAGGGACACGGCATGCGCATCGTTGCTCTGGCCATGGTAGGCTCGCTTACGGTCTTGACCGGATGCGGTGGCGGTGACCGGCTTGCGGCTCCGGTCAGTGGTGTGGCGGGATCGGCCGAGATGAGGCCAACGCAGGGTGTTGCTGATGCATGGAACTACACCAACGCCGAAGCGGACCTGACGCGCTACCGGACTTTGCTGATTGAACGGGCAGAGATTTATTCTGGGCCACAGGCCGACTTCGCCGGGCTGCCTCGGGCTGAAGTCGAGAAGATCGCGCAGATGCTTCCCGAGGAGGCGAAGAAGGCGGTCGGTGCCAAATATCGCTTGGTGAACGAGCCTGGACCTGACGTGGCCAGGCTCAAGTTCACCCTGGTCCGGATCGAAGAGACTGTACCCTATGTCTCGACACTGACGCGGGTCATTCCGATTGGTGCTGTCGTGAACCTGGGACAGGAGGCCGCAGGCAATGGCGGCACGCTGACTGGCTCACTCACGGTAGTCCTCGAAGCCTTCGACTCCCAAACAGGCGAGCTTCTCGTTTCAGCCCAGCGTCGCGTGGCTCCCGCCGCGTTTGATCTGAAGGCTACCATGGGCACGGAAGAAACGGCGCAGGCCGTTGCCGAGGAGATCGGCCAGCAACTGGTCAGGCGGCTCGATGAGATAGCTGCATCCTGAGGCTGATCTCTTCCAGCGTGTATGCCTAGTCGAGGGCATTTTTATCCGAGCAGCTTCGATAGCACGCCAAGAAGGAGATTGAGATGCGGACCTTGTGCGCGGTAGCCACGCTGGTCGCCGGCCTGATCGCCAATCATCCGAGCATCGTCGCAGCGGCCGAGCAGATCACGGAGCAGGAGGCCCATGCAATCGGGGTGGAGGCCTATCTCTACTTCTACCCGTTGGTGACGATGGACATCACCCGCAAGCAACTTACCAATGTTGCTACCCCTAACCAGATAGTGAGCCACGCGCCGACCAATATGTTTGCCCACATACCGGCCTACCCCTCGGCGGATCTCAAGGCGGTAGTCCGCCCGAACTTCGACACGCTCTACTCGAGCGCCTGGCTGGACCTCACCGAGGAGCCGATCATCCTCTCGGTGCCGGACACCCAGGGCCGCTACTACCTGATGCCGATGCTGGACATGTGGACAGACGTATTCGCATCGCCTGGCTGGCGGACCACCGGCACCGAACCCGGAGAGTTCGCTATTGTCCCCCAGGGTTGGGAAGGAGACCTCCCAGGAGGCGTGAAGCGGATAGATGCGCCGACCGAACATGTGTGGATCATCGGCCGCACAAAGACGGACGGCCCGGACGACTACGCGGCGGTCCACAAGATCCAGGCTGGCTTAACGCTAACACCTCTGTCTCAGTGGAGCAAACCGGCGAAGCCGGCCGAGGTAAAGGTCGATCCCAGCATTGACATGAAAACTCCGCCGAAGCTCCAGGTCGACACCATGTCGGCAGAGAAGTACTTCGCCTATGCTTCCGAGCTGCTGATGGTCCATGCGCCACATGTGACCGACCAACCGATTCTGGCCGAGATGGAGCGAGTTGGCCTGGAGCGAGGCAAGCGCTTCGACCTTGCGACGGCGGATCCGGCGATCCGCAAGGCCTTCGAGCGCGTGCCAGAGGACGCGCAGCGCCTGATGGCATGGAAGGTTCCGACGCTGGCCAGTGTCGTCAATGGCTGGTCGATGAACACCGACACGATGGGTGTCTATGGAACGTACTATCTCAAGCGCGCGATTGTCAGTCAGCTCGGCCTCGGCGCGAACCTGCCGGAGGACGCGGTCTATCCACTCAATCTGGGCGATAGTACCGGGCGTCCTCTGAACGGCGAGAACAAATACACGATCCATTTCGATGCCGCCAATATGCCGCCGGTGGACGCCTTCTGGTCGATCACTCTCTATGATCGTGAGGGCTTTCAGGTCGCAAACAGCCTGAATCGCTTCGCCGTCGCCAGCTGGATGCCGTTCAAGCACAACGCGGACGGCTCGCTCGACATCGTCATTCAGCACGAGAACCCCGGCAAGGACATGGAGCAGAACTGGCTGCCGGCACCAAAGGGTCCGTACAACCTGACCATGCGCCTTTACGCTCCGCGCTCGGACGTGCTGACCGGCAAGTGGCGGCCTCCAGCGGTGCTCGAGAAGCAGGATGTGCCGACTTTGGTGACCCAGTAGGCGTTCGATCCACGGCAGCGCTGAAGCTTCGCGTGGGCGGAGATAAGAAGCCGATGGTGAGCCGATCGGACGGAGCAATAGACTGGTTCGACAGGACGGTGGCCCAGATGGCCACCGCCGCGGCTGGGATCGGCCTCATAGCGGCGCTGGCGCATCCGGCCTTCGCCGTCGCACAGGAGGCCGATGCCGGTCCAGCAACGACTGCCGGTGGTTGGACCTTCAAGTTGACACCCTATGCGTGGCTGGCCGGCCTCGACGGCAAGGTCCGGACCCGCAGCCGATTGCCGGCCGCCGATGTCGACGCAAGCTTCAGCGACATCTTCGACGATACCAACTTCGCATTGATGATGTTGGGCGAGGCGCGCCGCGACCGCTTTGGAGTCATCCTGGATGTCGACTATCTCGACATCTCAAGCGAAGGCAGCACGCCTGGTGACCTGTTCAGCGGCGTCAAAGCCTCATCCAACGTGCTGATCGGGACGCTCGGTCTGGCGTACCGGGTCCTGGACCGGCCGAAGGGGCTGATTGATGTCGTAGGCGGTGCGCGGCTTTGGTCAATCGACAACGAGCTGAAGCTAGAGGCCGGGCGGTTGAACGAGGTCTCAACCAGCAGGGATCAGACTTGGGTTGATCCGATCATTGGCTTGCGCGGTGGCGTCGACCTCAGCGACGACATTTACGTTTCAGCCTACACCGACATCGGAGGTTTCGGTGCCGGATCCAAGTTTACCTGGCAGGTGCTGGCTTCAGTCGGCTATCGGTTCAATGACCATCTGACGGCTGAAGTGGGGTACCGTTATCTTAGCGTTGACTACGACCACGACGGCTTCCTTTGGGATGTGGATCTGTATGGCCCGGTAATTGGGATCTCCTACCGGTTCTGATTTCGCCGTCGCCACTGCGCACGTACGGCTATGAGGCGACTAGCACGTCGAGGGAGGACTGCGTGATGACGCATCATACTCGCAACCTGTGCTTGCTGATGGCATTGCCCTTGATGATGAGCACGACAGGATCACCGCCCGCGTTGGCCAATGACTTCTGGGGCGGAGCCGCCGTAGGTATCGGTTCCACTCTCCTGTTCCAGGGCGTCAAGCGCTCCTACCAAAGGAGGCAGCTTGAGGAACAGCAGCAAGCTTACGTGCCGCCGCCACCCCCGCCAGTCCACCACGAGTCTGTCCAGCAGCAACTCGAGTTGATCAAGAAGTACTGCGATGAAGGCCTGTTCACGCCGGAGGAGTGCAACGCAAAGCGCCAAAATACTATGGATGCCCTTTAACGGAGAATTACCAAACATGCGCCCAGTTATCCTCATACTCATTTATGCGTTCATACTGACGCCGAACTTGGCGGCAGCAGTGAATAATAACGATGCGCCAGTCATTCAATGCACATTGACAGGCGGCGAGAAATGTTTGGAAGGCAAGTGCACGCCAATTGGGAGCATGAAGAAGATCAAGCTGCCTCTCAAGGTTGGCATAGAGCGCGCGGCTGGCGTGATTGCGGCTACTGATGTTGATGGCTGGCCAATGGTGTCTCGAATCGCATCAATCACCCATGAGCCTGGTCAACTGGTTCTGCAAGGCGTCGGATTTGGTATTGGCTGGACAATGACAGTCGAGGCGACTGGCCCCCGTGCCACGGCAACGCTTTCAGCAGCCGATGGTGTCAGCGTGCTATTCGGGACATGTCAGGCCGAGCCAGAGTAATCGTAATGCGTAGGTCGGGTACTCGAGTCACGCAGGCGGCGCCAGCTTTCTCCACAATTCATCCGCCATGGCGGCGACCGGGCTCGTCGTTGTCGCCGTCGCCCAGGGGCCGGTGGTTGCGCCCCTCCTGTTCGCCTATGCGCCGAACCGTTCGTCGGTCATCTCGCTGACCGTCACCGGCACCCCCTCCTTGGCTGAGCAGATTGCGGCCATGGTGGTCCTGATGGCGCGATAGCCGTCCTCGCCGCCGTAGCGTGGCCGCTTGCCGGCGATGAGCGCGTCGACAAGTTCCCGGATCTGGTTGGCGTGCGCACGACTGTAGTAGGACACTTCCGACTGCCAGATGTCGTCGCCGCCTTCATCGAAGCGGAAGGTCTCGGTGGGTCCGCCTCGGCGATGCAGCACAAGGTGGACGTCCTGGCCGTCCCATTTGAGGCCTCTGCCACCTTCGCCCAGCACCTCGATCATGCCCTTGTCGCCGATGAGGCTGAGTGTGAAGCCGTATAGCGGGTCGTATTTGTTGTTGAGCGGCTCCGCACGCATCCAAATGCCGGTGCAGGTGGGATCGTCATAGGTCCAGGTGATGATCGGGATGTCGCCGGCTGCTTCCGGCCGATAGATGTTCATGTCGGCCTGCCCGCCTTCCGCGGCCGCGCTCTGCCAATCGATCTGCGACTTCAGCGCGTATACCTGGCTGATGCGGGCATCGATCATCAGATACTCGGCCGTCGCGAAGAAGTGGACGCAGTGATCGAACATCCACGGGAAGCCGGCGCCGCCCGCCTTCGTGGTGTCCATGCGCCAGCCGCGATGCAACTCCGTCACCGGCCTGCCGGCCTCCAGTGCGCCGGGATGCTCGACCCAGGCACCGAAGCGCTGGCGGATCTGCTGCGGCTTGCCGATCTCCCCGGCCTCGACGAGCTCGCGCACCTTCATGATCGAGGTCATGAAGACGTAGGATTCGCCGACCATGAGCGTCACGCCTGCCTCATCCGCCGCGCGGCAGACCTGCTCGCCTTCCTTGAGCGTCAGGCAGAACGGCTTCTCGCACAGGATGTTCCTGCCGGCCCGGGCGGCCGCCAACGCCATGGGTGCATGAAGGATCGTGGGCGTGGTGATGTCGACGGTGTTGACCTCACGGTCCTTCAGCATCTCGTCATAGGAGAGATAGTATCTGGCAATGCCGTATTTCTCGCACACCTCCCGGGCTCGGGCTTCGTCGAGATCACAGACGGCGACGACCTCGGCATCGGGGTGAGCCTGGTAGCCCTTGATGTGGGAATCGGACACCAGCCCGAGACCGACAATGCCTGCCTTGACCCTATCGATCGCCATCTGCGCTTCCTCCCCCGGGCTCGTTCATTGAATGACAATCGGCACCAGCCGGCTGCCGCCATGACCGCCGCACTGGCCACCCGATCGTGCCGGGCGTTCCCCCAGGCAGGAGCCTGCGACGCCCGATCTGCATCCGGACCAGGATGATGCCGTCCACGGCAGGCAGCGGCAAAGAACTTCTTTCACCCGACTTTCGATCGACCCGGAAGGAAAGCCGCCTCTCCTTTCCGCGTCCGGCATGCTCATGCGCGGCCGCTGGCGACGTGGCATACCCGACGCATCGGCACGGTCGGCATGATGATTTGATTTGCCCTGATCTGGCGAGCAGGTCACAGTCCCGGTGCCTCTCGGAGAAGTACATGGCGGGTTCAGCGGCGGCGCGTGCGACGGCAATAACTTTCCTGGTCGGGTTCCATGCCTGAACTCGATCAGGTCCTGGCCCGGATCGATGCCGATCTGCCTTCGGCGCTGGACCGGCTGTTCACGGTCCTGCGCATCCGCTCGATCTCCACCGATCCCGCCTATGCCGACGAATGCCGCGCCTGTGCCCAATGGCATGCGGCCGATTTGCGTGCGATCGGCTTCGACGCGAGCGTGCGCACTACGTCAGGCCACCCGATGGTCGTGGGTCACGACCGGAGCGCGAGCGGTCCGTCCGCCCTGTTCTATGGCCATTACGACGTGCAGCCCGTCGATCCCCTGGAACTGTGGGAGCACGACCCGTTCGAGCCGTTCATCGAGACGCGGGCAGACGGCAGCAAGGCGATCCGCGGCCGGGGGACCTCGGACGACAAGGGCCAGCTCATGACCTTCGTCGAGGCCTGCCGGGCCTGGAAGGCCGTGACCGGCCGGCTGCCAATCCCCGTGTCGATCCTGCTGGAAGGCGAGGAAGAATCGGGTGGGACGAACCTGCCGCCCTTCCTCCGGGCGCACGCCGCCGAGCTCAAGGCCGATGTCGGCCTGATCTGCGACACCAGCATGTGGGACAGGCAGACCCCGGCGATCACCACCATGCTGCGGGGCCTATGCGGCGAGGAGGTGATCATCCGCGCCGCCGACCGCGACCTCCACTCCGGCTTCTACGGCTCGGCCGCTGCCAACCCCAACCGGGTACTGGCCCGGATCATCGCCGACCTGCACGACGAGAACGGCCGGGTCACCATCCCGAACTTCTACGATGGCGTGCCGGAACTGCCAGCGGCGCTGCGCGAGCAGTGGGAGGCCCTACCCTTCGACCCCGCCAGGTTCTTGGGGGATGTGGGCCTGTCCGTGCCGGCCGGCGAGCGGGGCCGCAGCGTGCTGGAGATGGTCTGGTCCCGGCCCACCTGCGAGATCAACGGCATGGGCGGCGGCTACCAGGGGGCTGGCTTCAAGACGGTGATCCCGGCCGAGGCGTCGGCCAAGATCTCGTTCCGCCTGGTGTTCGACCAGGATCCCCATGCGATCCGCCAGGAGTTTCGCCGGTTCGTGCAGGCACGCCTGCCCGCCGACTGCCGGGCCGAGTTCATCGAGCATGGCTCGAGCCGGGCGATCCGCTTCCCGATCGAGGCCGCTGCGTTCGGCAAGGCCCGGGATGCGCTCACGACGGAATGGGGCCGGCCGGCCTTCTATGTCGGCGGCGGCGGCTCGATCCCGGTGACCCACCAGCTGAAGCAGGCGCTCGGCATGGACGTGATCCTGGCCGGCTTCGGGCTGGAGGACGACCGCATCCACAGTCCCAACGAGAAATACGAGCTGGAAAGCTTCCGCCGCGGGATCCGCTCCTGGGCCCGGGTGCTGGACGCACTCGCCCGCTAGCCGGATCCGGCTGCCACCGCCATCGTGATCCCCTGCTCCAGAAAAGGAGCGCCGTCGTGAACCAGGTGGACACAGGCAAGGCGCCGCTGATGCAGCGGATGCTGGACGTCGTCGAGCGGGTCGGCAACCGGGTGCCGCATCCGGTCATGATCTTCGTGATCCTGATCGGCATCGTCATCGTGCTCTCGCAAATCCTCTACTGGATCGGGACCTCGGTATCCTACCAGGTGATCAACCCCTACACGGACGAGATCGAGTATCGCACGACGACGGCACGCGGCCTGCTGAGCGTCGACGGCGTCCGGTTCATGTTCACGGGCGTCGTCCAGAACTTCATGAACTTCAACGCGGTCGGCGTGATCATCGTGGCGATGGTGGGCGTGGGGGTGGCCGAAAGCACCGGGCTGATCGGCGCCTTGATCCGCAAGCTCGTGGTCGTGGCACCACCGGCGGCGCTCACCTACCTCCTGGTCCTGGTCGGCATCCTTTCCAGCATCGCAGCCGATGCCGGCTACCTCGTCCTGATCCCGCTCGCGGCGGCAGCGTTTGTAAGCGTCGGGCGGCACCCGCTGGCCGGGCTCGCGGCCGCGTTCGCGGCGGTGGCGGCGGCGTTCCTGGTCAACATCCTGATCACGCCCACGGACGGCATCCTCACCGAGATCACCAACGACGCGATCCACCTGGCCGACCCGCAGGTCTCCATCGACCTGACCGCCAATGTCTGGTTCTCGATCGCCTCGGTGATCATGCTGACCGTGGTGATCACGCTGGTCACCGAGCGGATGATCGAGCCGCGCCTGGGCCCCTATCGCGGCGACTACCGGGTCGAGGAAGGCAGCGGCCTGTCGGTCGACGAGTATCGCGGTCTGCGCCATGCGCTCTATGGCCTGATCGGGGTGATCCTGTTCGTGGCCATCCTCACCCTGCCGCCAGGGGCACCTCTGCGTGAGCCGGACAGCGGCGCCGTCATCGGCAACACGCCGTTCATGACCAGCCTCATCGTGACGATTGCCCTGGTCTCGCTGGTGTGCGGCATCGCCTATGGCCTGGGCGCGCGCACGATGCAGACCATCGACGACGTCCTGGCGGCCATGACCAGGGCGATCGCGGGCCTGAGCGGGCTGATCCTGCTGCTGCTGGTGATCGCCCAGTTCCTGGCGTTCTTCAACTACAGCAACATGGCGACCCTGGCCGCGGTCTCGCTGGCCGAGCTCTTGAGCCGCGCCAACTTGGACGCGCTCTGGCTCCTGATCGGCTTCGTGATCGTGGTCCTGCTCCTGGACTTCCTGATCACTGGCGCGATCGCCAAATGGGCGATCTTCGCGCCCATCTTCGTGCCGCTCCTGATGCGGCTCGACGTCGAGCCGGAAGCCGTGCTGGCCGCCTACCGGGTCGGCGATTCCCCGGTCAACGTGATCACGCCGCTCAACGCCTATTTCGCGATGATCGTGACCTTCGCCCAGAAGTACCAGCCCGCTTCCGGCGTCGGCACGGTGATCGCGCTGATGCTGCCCTATGTCATCGTGCTCAGCCTGCTCTGGACGCTGCTCCTGGTTGCCTGGCACCTGCTCGGCCTGCCCTGGGGTCTCTGACCGTTGCACCCGTACGCTCCGCCAGCTGCGAGGATGGCGCCCGATGACCGTCGATCTCGCCATCGTGCTGATTCTGCTCGTGGCGGCCATCGTCATGTTCGTGCTCAACCGGCCGCGCATGGACGCGGTCGGCCTCCTCGTGATCGTGACGCTGCCGCTGTTCGGCGTGATCACCATGCCGGAGGCACTGGCCGGCTTCAGCGACCCAAATATCGTCCTGATCGCGGCCCTGTTCGTGATCGGCGAGGGCCTGGTGCGCACCGGCGTGGCGCGCCGGGTCGGCGACTGGCTGCATAAGACTGCCGGCGACGACGAGACCCGGCTGCTCGCGCTGCTGATGGGGGCGGTGGCACTTCTGGGTGCGGTGATGAGCTCGACTGCGGTGGTCGCGATCTTCATCCCGGTGGTCCTGCGCATCGCGCAGAACACCCGCATCTCGCCGAGCCGGCTGATGATGCCGCTCAGCTTCGCCGCCCTGATCAGCGGCATGCTGACTCTGGTCGCGACCGCGCCCAACCTGGTGATCAGCGCGGAGCTGGTGCGCCAGGGCCATGCCGGCTTCGGCTTCTTCAGCATCACGCCGATCGGGCTGCCGGTGCTGGTCCTGGGCATCGCCTACATGCTGTTCGCGCGCCGCTGGCTGGCCGGCACCACCGAGGCCGGCGGGGCCAGGAGCCGGCGGCCGAGTCTGCGCGACTGGATCGAGCGGTATGACCTCGCTGGGCGCGCCCACCGGGTCCAGGTCGGGCGACACTCCCCGCTCGCCGGCAAGCGGCTGGACGAGGCGGCGCTTCGCCAGAGCGGCATCAACCTGCTCGCGATCGAGCGGCGCAACGGCATGAGCAGGAACGTCCTGCGACCGACCGGCCGCAGCGCGATCCAGGCAGGGGACGTCCTGCTGGTCGATGCCCGCATCCCGCCAGACGAGATCGGCGCCCTGCTGCAGCGCCACGGGTTGACCGAGGTGCCGCTGCGGGCTGGCGCCGCCTACCTGACCGACGGCTCACAGGAGCTGGGCATGGTCGAGGTGATGGTCCCAGCCGAATCGCCGCTGCTGGGCCAGACCGTCCTCCAGGCGCAGATGCGCCGCGATTACGGGCTCACCGTCATCGGTCTCCGCCGGGGCCGTGAGGTGGTCCGGGAGGACTATCTCAGCGAGAAGCTCCAGGTCGGCGACACGCTCCTGCTGGTGGGCTTCTGGAGCGACATCAAGCGCCTGCAGTCGACCAGCGACGACCTGGTCGTGCTGAACCTGCCGGCCGATATCGACGACGTCCTGCCGGCTGCGTCCAAGTGGCCGTACGCGCTGGCTATCCTGGCGCTGGTGGTGGGCCTGATGGTCAGCGGGGTGGTCCCGAACGTCCAGGCGGCACTGGTCGGCTGTCTGCTGATGGGCTTGGCCGGCTGCATCGACTTCGCCAGCGCCTACCGGTCAATCGACATGAAGACGCTGATCCTGATCGTCGGCATGCTGCCCTTCTCGATCGCCCTGCAGCACACCGGCGGCGTCGATCTGGCCGCCTACGGCCTCATGTCCCTGGTGGGCGACGCCTCGCCGCGGCTGGTGCTGGCGGTGCTGTTTGTCGTCACTTCGGGCCTGGGCCTGTTCATCTCGAACACTGCCACGGCCGTGCTGATGGCGCCCGTGGCCATCACGGTCGCGAACGATCTCAGTATGTCGCCCTATCCGTTCGCCATGACCGTAGCGGTGGCGGCCTCGACCGCCTTCATGACGCCGATCTCGTCACCGGTGAACACGCTGGTGGTCGGCCCCGGCAACTATGCGTTCGGCGACTTCGTCCGGATCGGTGTTCCGTTCAGCCTGGCCGTGCTGCTGGTCAGCATGCTGCTGATCCCGATCTTCCTGCAGCTGCGCTGAGCCAGCCGCCACCACTGCCCGGGCGCTGACCATTCCCAAGACGGCGCGCTGCCGCTAGCTGTGCAAGCTCCCTGACAGGAGATGGATCATGGGCAGCATCGACCGGTCCGGCACGTTCCCGCTCGGGCGGCGCCAGGTGAAGCGGATGGGCTACGGTGCGATGCAGCTCGCTGGGCCTGGCGTGTTCGGCCCGCCCCGCGATCACGACACAGCACTGGCGGTGCTGCGCGAAGCGGTGGCGCAGGGGGTCGATCACATCGACACCAGCGACTTCTATGGCCCGCACATCACCAACCGGCTGATCCGCGAGGCGCTAGCCCCCTATCCCGACGATCTCGTCATCGTCACCAAGATCGGTGCTCGCCGTGACGACAAGGGCGCCTGGCTGCCGGCATTCGCGCCCGACGAACTGAAGCAGGCGGTGCACGACAACCTGCGCAATCTCGGGCTGGACGTACTGGACGTGGTCAACCTGCGCCTGATGTTCAGCGCGCACGGGCCCGCGGAAGGCCCGATCGAGGCGTCGCTCACCGTCCTGGCCGAACTGCAGCAGCAGGGCCTCATCCGGCATCTTGGCCTCAGCAACGCCACGGCGGCGCAGGTCGCCCAGGCACAGCGGATCGCCCCGATCGTCTGCGTGCAGAACGAGTACAACCTGGCGCGCCGCGCCGACGACCCGCTGATCGACGCGCTAGCCAAGGACGGCATCGCCTACGTGCCGTTCTTCCCGCTGGGCGGCTTCACCCCGCTGCAGTCCACCATCCTGTCCGACGTGGCGGCCAGGCTGGGCGTGACACCCATGCAGACCGCGCTTGCTTGGCTCTTGCGCCGCTCGCCCAACATCCTGTTGATCCCGGGCACCTCGTCGCTGGCCCATCTGCGCGAGAACCTGGCAGCGGCCGAGCTCGACCTGCCGGACGAGGCACTGGCAGCGCTGGAGGGCGTGGGGCGCAGCGGGACCGGCTAACCCTGCCACGGGATCTTTGCGGCCGGCCCTGCGGCACCAGACCTTTGCGTGACGCACAAGGGACTGCGATGTTGCGTTCCCCGTGGCGGCGAACCGGCCGCCACGCCGGCAAGGATCTGGGAGGAACGACAGATGGCCCGCCTCACTGCGCAGGATTTTCCGCAGGAGCTGCTGGAACTCTACGACTATTACGCCCATGGCAGGATCACCAAGCGCGAGTTCCTGGACCGCGCCGGAAGCTTTGCCGTAGGCGGGCTGACCGCGGCGGGGATCCTGGCCTCGCTCAGCCCGAACTACGCGCTGGCCCAGCAGGTCGAGTTCACCGATCCCGACATCCTGCCCGAGTACATCACCTACCCCTCGCCGGAGGGTCACGGTGAAGTGCGCGGCTATCTGGTCCTGCCCGCGGGTGCCGGCGGCCCAGTGCCGGGCGTGGTGGTGGTGCACGAGAACCGGGGGCTCAATCCCTATATCGAGGACGTGGCGCGCCGGGTCGCCAAGGCCGGTTTCGTGGCACTGGCCCCGGACGGGCTGACGTCGATGGGCGGCTATCCCGGCAATGACGAGAAGGGCCGCGAGCTGCAGCAGCAGGTCGATCCGGCCAAGCTGATGAACGACTTCTTCGCCGCGGTCGAGTTCCTGATGGCGGACGACCGGGTCGGCAAGGTCGGCATCACCGGTTTTTGCTATGGCGGCGGTGTGGCCAATGCCGCGGCAGTGACATTCCCCGAACTGGGTGCCGCGGTGCCGTTCTATGGCCGCCAGGCCAAGGCCGAGGACGTGCCGCGGATCCAGGCCCCGCTCCTGCTCCATTACGCCGAGCTGGACGAGCGCATCAACGCGGGCTGGCCTGACTATGAGAAAGCGCTCAAAGCCGCGGGCAAGACCTACAAGGCCCATATCTATCCAGGCGTCAACCACGGCTTCCACAACGATTCGACGCCGCGCTACGACGAGGCGGCAGCCAGGCTCGCCTGGCAGCGCACGATTGATTGGTTCAACCGCCATCTGGCTGCCGGCTGAGGTCCAGGTGACCGCGCCATCCTAACCGGCCGGCCGGGCGTCTACAGCAGCGCCTCGATCGACCGGCGGAGCAGGCGGCAGGGGGTCGCCGGCGCGAAGCGGCGAACCGGCCGGCCCTGCCGGTCGACCAGGAACTTGGTGAAGTTCCAGCGGATCCTCCGCTGGCCCAGCAGGCCCGGCAGGGCCGCGGTCAGGTCCTGGAACAGCGGCAGGGCCGCCTCGCCATTGACCTCCGTCTTGGCCAGCATAGGAAAGCCCGTGCCGAACCGCGTGGCGCAGACCGACTGGATCTCCTCATCGGAGCCCGGCTCCTGGTCGCGGAACTGGTTGCAGGGAAAGGCCAGGATCGTCAGGCCCGCGCCGGCGTAGCGCTCATGCAGGTCCTGCAGTCCCCGGAGTTGCTCCGCGAACATGCAACGGCTGGCCGTGTTCACGATCAGCAGCACCCTGCCCTCGAGTTCCCGCAGATCCAGCATGCTGCCGTCGGCGCGGCGCACCTGGTGGTCCAGCACGCTCGTCATCAGGCCCTGCCTCCGCTCGCCTGGTCCGGGAGCAGGCGGGCAAGCAGGCGCCTGGTCCAATCGCCATAGGGTGGCTGGCCCAGCCGGAACAGGCTGAACCGGCCGGCGCG
>NZ_WUJP01000562.1 GCF_009806515.1 Geminicoccus flavidas
CAGCCCGTAGAGCCGTTCCTCCAGCAGGTCGCGCACCACCACCCGGCCATCCGCGCGCAGCAGCTGGTCCAGGAGAGCCAGCTCGCGGCGCTGCAACGCGAGCGGCACGCCGCCTACGCTGGCCTCCCGCCGCACCCGGTCCAGCTGCAGACGGCCGAGGCTCAGCAGCTCCGTCCTGCGGTCGCCAGGCCGCCGCAGGACCGCGCGCAGCCGCGCCTCCAGCTCCATCAGGTCGAAGGGCTTGACCAGATAGTCGTCCGCCCCAGCGTCCAGCCCACGGATCCGGTCAGGCACGGCGTCGCGCGCGGTGACGATCAGCGCCGGCAGCGCCCAGCCGACCCGGGCGCGGATCCCGGCCAGGAGATCCAGGCCGTCCAGGTCCGGCAGCCCGAGGTCAAGGACCATGGCGTCGTACCCGACCACTTCCACGGCGGCCAGCGCGTCCTGACCGCCAGCGAACGCGTCCACGACGAAGCCCCGCCCGGTCAGGTGATCGTGGACCACCTCGCGCAGCGTCGGATGATCTTCGATTAGAAGGATCCTCATGTCATCGGTCACGATTGGAAGGCCGGTCGCGTTCTCATGGCACGCCGTCAGGTTCCGGTCAGCCAACGCGGCGATCAGCATTGGGGAATTTCACGTTTCCCCGAGGGTGCAAGCTCCCGATGATCGGTTCCTTCCAGGTGCGCGCCGGCCGCGCCACCTTATTGCAGCGTCCGCTCACCGCCGAGACGCGCCTGTGGTTGACCTGCCTGGCACTGTTCCTGTCCCTCGCCAGCCTCGTGCGGGTGGTGCTGGCGGTCTGGGTCCATGTGGCCGGCGAGCCCGGGCACGGCGGTGCCCTGCTGGCGGCGGTGTTCTCCGGCATCGGCCAGGACCTGGCGGTCGGCCTCTGGCTCACGTTCCTCCTGTTCCTGGCCTTCCTCCTGCTGCAGCCGCTGTTCTGCCGCCGGTTCGGCCGCTGGCTCGCCCATCTGCTTGGCTATGCGCTGGTGACCGCGCTCGTGTTCTGCGCAGTGGCCGAGCTGTTCTTCTGGAACGAGTTCGACAGCCGCTTCAACGGCATCGCGGTCAACTACCTGATCTTTCCCAAGGAGGTGATCGGCAATATCGGCGAGAGCTTCGACCTATCGCTCTACCTGCCGCTGGTGTCGGTCGCAGGCGGCTGCCTCTACCTCCTGGTCCGTCCGGCCTTGGCGGCGGCCATCGCCGGCCCCCTTTCCCGCCGCCGTCGGCTGGCCCTGGCCGGCATTGGCGCGCTGGCCCTGCTCCTCCCGCTGCCGGTCCTCGAGCACGGTCCGGTGGCACTCGGTCATGACCGCGAGGTGGCCCAGGTGGCGGACAACGGGCTGCGCAGCCTGTTCCAGGCCCTTCTGACCAACGACACCGACTATGACGGTCTCTATCCGACCGTCGATGAGCGCACCGCGGTCCGGACGCTGCGCGCTTCGGTAGCGCAGGACAATACCCGCTTCCTCAGCCCGGATGAGCCCGGCCCGGCGGGCGGGCGCAGCCTCTGGCGCCATGTCGCGAATGGTGACCGGACCAAGCGGCCCAACATCGTGCTGGTGATCGAGGAGAGCTTCGGCAGCACCTATCTGGACGGGCTCGACAACCGGCGGGGCTATTCGATCTCCCCGGAGCTCGCCCGGCTGGCGCAGGACGGCCTGCTGTTCACCAACATCTATGCCACCGGCGACCGCACGGTGCGAGGCCTGGAGGCGCTGCTCACCAGCTTCACGCCGATCCCTGGCATCTCCACCGCGAGGCGCTCGGGCTCGGAGGGCATGAATTCCCTGCCCTTCCTCCTGAAGCGGCACGGCTACCGCACCGCGTTCCTCTATGCCGGCCAGGCTGAGTTCGACAACATGGGGCATTTTTGGTCGACCACGGGGTTCGACGAGGTGCTGGACCAGAGCGACATCGCCGACCAGGGCTTCTCGACCATCTGGGGCGTGGCGGACGAGTATCTGTTCACCGAGGCGCTCCATCGCCTGGACCGGAGCACGGCCAGCGGCCAACCGGTATTCATGGGCATGCTGACCGTCTCCAACCACCGCCCCTACACGTTCCCTTCCGGAGCGGTGCGCCCGGACCCGGCCATGGGAGCGAAAGAGAATGTCGCGCACTACGCCGCCTGGGCGTTCACCGACTTCATCGAGCGCGCGCGGAGCCGTCCCTGGTTCGAGGACACCGTGTTCGTGTTCGTCGGTGACCATGGCCCGAGGGTCGCGGGTGCGGCTCAGGTGCCGGTGGAACGGTTCCGCGTGCCCCTGCTGTTCTATGCGCCCGGCCTGGTGGCACCCAGGCGCGACGCCACTCTGGGATCGAGCCTGGACATGGCGCCGACCCTGCTGGGCCTGCTCGGCTGGAGCTATGACAGCCCGTTCTTCGGCCTCGACCTGCGCCGCGTCCCGCCGGGCGAAGGGCGGGTGGCGATGGCGCACAACTATTCGGTCGCCTATGGTCGGCATGGGCAGCTCGTGGTGCTGGGGCCGCAACAGGACCTGACCGGCTATCGCCTGATCGCTGGCCCTGCCCCTCTGGGCGAGGCAGTGCCGGCCGACCCGGCGCTCGCGACCGAGGCTATCGCCGTGACCCAGACCGCGCACCGCATGTTCTACGGCCATCAATATCACGAGCTCGGGCAATGACCGGCGCGGCATCGACGGCCTCGCCCACGCCATGGTCGGCCTGGCTGCGCCCGGCCCTGCCGCCCATCCTGCTCCTGCTCCTGGCCCTGCTGCTGAGCTGGTCCCCCCTGGACGTCGCCCTGCAGCACTGGTTCCACGACCCGGCGGCCGGCTGGCTCGTGGACGCGAAAGCACCCTGGTCGCGCCGCCTGTTCTATGACGGACCGAAAGTGGCGCTGGTCATCCTGGGCGTCGTGCTGAGCCTGCTGCTCCTCCTCGGCTTCTGGCGACGCGGCCTGCGCGGCATCCGGCGCGAGCTGGTCTTCCTGCTCCTGTGCCTGGCGCTGGTGCCGACCGCGGCGAACCGGCTGAAGCAGGTCACCGACGTCTATTGCCCGAGCCAGACGACCGAGTTCGGCGGGCGCTATCGCCACGTGCCGCCGTTCGGCTTCCATCCGGAAGCCAAACGCTCGCCTGGCCGCTGCTTCCCCGCCGGCCATGCGTCGGGCGGCTTCGCCCTGCTGTCGCTGGGCTGGCTGTCCGGCCAGCGCGCCTGGCGCATCGCCGGCGTCGGCCTCGGCCTTGCCGCGGGCAGCGTGATGGCGGCATATCAGATGGCAAAGGGTGCTCACTTCCTGAGCCACAGCCTGGCCACACTGGCGCTCGCCTGGCTGATGATCGCCATGCTCGCCTCCTGGTTCGGGCTGCCCTGCCGCGAGGAGCCGCCGCCATGACCCTGGCCGCAACCGCCACCCTGGAGCGGGTCCTGCGGGTGCAGATCATCCAGAATCCCACGGCCGGCCGGCGGCGCAGCGCGAAGGTGGTGGCACTCGCAGAGGCCCTTGAGGCCAGGGGCATCGTGGTAACAGTCCGGGCAACTGGCGCCGTGGGTGAGGCCGAGCATCTGGCCCGCCAGGCGGCCGAGAGCACGGACCGGCCGGACGTGCTGGTGGCCGCCGGCGGCGACGGCACGATCAACGAAGCCGCCAACGGCCTGCTCGGCAGCGACCTGCCCCTGGCCATCCTGCCGACCGGCACAGTCAACGTGCTGGCGCGCGAGCTCGGGATCGGCGGCTCGGCCGAAGAGGTCGCGCGCATGGTGGCGGCCGGCCGCTACGCCCAGGTCTGGCCGGGCCTGGCGAACGGGCGCGCCTTTCTCCTGATGGCCGGAATCGGCTTCGACGCGGCGGTGGTGGCGGCCGTCTCGCCGGATACCAAGCGCCGACTGGGCCAGCTCGCCTACCTGCTGGCCGCAGCGAGGCTGTGGTGGCGCTGGCAGCCGGTCCACCACGAGCTGCATGTCGACGGCGTCCGGCACCGCGCCGTGTCGGCGATCGCGGCCCGCTGCCGGCTCTATGGCGGATCCTTCGTCAGCGCCGCGGATGCCAGGCTCGACGAGCCGCATCTGCATCTGGTGCTGTTCGAGCGGTCCGGCCGGCTGGCAGCACTGGGCTATGCGCTGGCGCTGGCCACTGGTCAGCTCCATCGCTGGCCGGGCGTGCGCCACCTGCGGACGGCCGGCTGGGAGCTGGCGGTGGTGGACCATCTCCAGCTGGACGGCGATCCGGTGGCCGCGACCGCACTGCGCCTCGCGATCTCGGCACAGCCGCTGCGGATCGTCTGCGCCGCACCCTGAACCGCTGCGGGACGGTGGTGTTCTTGCCCTATGCCGGATAGGCATGACGGACAGGCTTGGGAGGCAGTAGCGCGCGATGGCATGGCTGGACTGGCTCGTGCGAACACTTGCGCTCGTGCCGATCGCGCTGACGGTGCTGCCGCTCTGGCGCACGCCCAGATGGTGGGTGCGGGTGTGGGACTATCCGCGTCTGCAGCTCGCCGTGTGGCTGGCGGTCATGGCGGTGGCCGAGCTCGTGCTGCTGGAGCTGGCACCGGCGGGCGTCTTGATCCTGGTGGCCACGCTCGCCTGCCTCGCCTGGCAGCTCGCCCAGATCTGGCGCTACACGCGGCTGGCGCCCCTGCAGGTGCAGGACGCGGTGGCGGACGGCTCGGACCGGATGGTCAGCGTCCTGATCGCCAACATCCTGCAGACCAACCGCGACGCCGGGCGGTTCCTCGCCGAAGTCCGCCGGCACGACCCAGACCTGGTGCTGGTGGTCGAGACCGACCGGTGGTGGCAGGAGCAGCTTGCCCCGCTGGAAGCCGCCTACCCGCACCGGGTGCTGCATCCCTTGGACAACACCTACGGCATGCTGCTCTATTCCCGCCTGCCGCTGTCCGAGGTGACGGTCCAGGACCGGGTCTCGCAGGACATCCCGTCGATCTCCGCGATGGTCCGGCTGCGCTCCGGCCAGCTCGTGCACCTGCACTGCGTCCATCCCGAGCCGCCGCAGGTGGACAACGACGTGGAGCAGCGCGACGCCGAGCTCCTGCTGGTGGCCGAGCAGGTGGCACAGGACGGCGGGCCCACCATCGTCTGCGGCGACCTGAACGACGTCGCCTGGTCGCACACCACCCGGCTGTTCCAGCGGATCAGCGGGCTGCTGGACCCGCGGGCCGGGCGCGGCCTCTATCCCACCTTCCACGCCGACTACTGGTTCGCCCGCTGGCCGCTCGACCACGTGTTCCACGACACCTGCTTCCGGCTGGTCGAGCTGCGGGTGCTGGGCCATGTCGGCTCGGACCATTTCCCCGTGCTGGTTCGCCTGCGCTTCGATCCAGACGCCGAGCAGGCGCAAGCGCCGGCCCAGGACGAACCGTCGGCGGCCGATCACGAGGAGGCCAAGGAGAGCATCGCGGAGGGTTTTGCCGCGGAGCGGGCGGAGCAGGCGGAGCGGCTGGATCCCGGAGGCGCATGAGCACCCGGCCGCCCCGCGGGTGAGGGCGGTTCAGCCGCCCCGGTAGATGCGGTCGAACACGCCGCCATTGCTAAAATGCAGGGGCTGTGCCTTGGACCAACCGCCGAACGCCTCGTCGATGGTGACGAGCTGCAGCTCGGGGAAGCGCGCGATGTCCTCGGGCGTGGCATGGCGCGGCTCGCGCGGGCGGTAATAGTGCTTCGCCGCGATCCGCTGGCCTTCGGGGGCGTAGAGATAGTTCAGGTAGGCCTCGGCCACCTTGCGCGTGCCCTTGGCGTCCACCACCCCGTCCACCACCGCGACCGGCGGCTCGGCCAGGATGCTGAGCGAGGGCACCACGATCTCGAACTTGTCGGCGCCAAATTCGGCGAGCGACAGGAACGCCTCGTTCTCCCATGCCAGCAGCACGTCCCCCTGCCGGCGCTGGACGAAGGTCGTGGTGGAGCCGCGCGCCCCCGTGTCCAGGACCGGCACGTGCCGGAACAACTCGGCCACGAACTGTTCAGCACTGGCGGTGTCGCCACCCGGCTGCTGCTCCGCCCAGGCCCAGGCGGCCAAGTAGTTCCAGCGCGCCCCGCCGGACGTCTTGGGATTGGGGGTGATGACCTGGACGTCGTCCCTGACCAGGTCGCCCCAATCCTTCAACCCCTTGGGATTGCCCTTGCGCACCAGGAACACGATGGTCGAGGTGTAGGGCGTGCTGTTGTGGGGCAGGCGCTGCTGCCAGTCCTTGGCGATCATGCCGCCATGCTCGGCGATGGCGTCGATGTCGCCGGCCAGCGCCAGGGTGACGACATCGGCATCCAGCCCGTCGATCACCGCACGTGCCTGCTTGCCGGAGCCGCCATGCGAGGCGCGCACCGTGACCTCCTCGCCGGTCTGGTCCAGCCAGGCCTTGGCAAAAGCCTGGTTGAACTCCTGGTAGAGCTCGCGGGTGGGATCATAAGAGACGTTGAGGATCTCGGTGGCGGCCCGGGCGGGCCGGACCGCGGCAAACGGCGCCAGCAGGGCTGCACCCCCGGCCACCAGCGCCCCCGTTGCGTGACGCCGGCTGAGCTTGGTCATCTCGCTCTCCTCTGCCGCGCGGCCACCCTTGGCGGCGCGGCCTGTTCCAGCAGGGGGCCGCCTGCCGCTCCGTACCGCGCCAGCCCCTCCGCCTAGCGAAGCTGATATAGCTAATCATTTTTGTCAACAATAGCGCCAGTTGTGCCATGATCCGGGGCTATCGCACGCCCCCTGTGGCTCTGCGGAGCGTTCGGGGCATTGATGTGTGGATGGCATTCGAGTTACTTGACCGGAATTATGGTTTTGGCGGCAAGCCGCCATTCTGGAACGAGCGTGCTCACCAACAAGGGCAAGTACGGCCTGAAGGCCATGGTCCATCTGGCGAAGTTGCCGGAAGGAAAATCGACCCAGGCAGCCGAGATCGCGGAAGCGAACGGAATTCCCAAGGCTTTCCTGGACACCATCCTGCTGGACCTGCGCAAGGCGGGCTTCGTGCGCAGCAAGAAGGGGCCGGGCGGCGGCTTCATGCTGGCCCGCCCCGCTTCCGAGATCCGCATGGGCTACGTGGTGCGCACCCTGGACGGGCCGATCGCCCCGATCCCGTGCGCCCGGCGCAAGGGCAACCAGCCCTGCGACGACTGCCGTGACGTCGAGACCTGCTCGGTGCGCATCCTGATGCAGAGCGTCCGCGATGCGATGGCCGACGTCCTGGACCGGACCACGCTGGCGCAGATGCGCGACCGAGTGGGCCCGGCGGCGACGACGGAGGATTTCGCGATCTGACCGCTGCGGGCGGCGGCCTGGCAGTGACTGCAGGCAAAAATAATCTATAATTTTTATCGATTTTATCACATGCTGTGCTCCGGCAACGACCACGCCGATGGAGCCGGCAGGGCTGGCGTCACCCGCCACCGCCCTCGCCCTGCCCTATCCAGGCGACAACAGGGAGCACCAGCCATGGGACGGCGAATGGCAGCCCGCAGCGGCGCTGGCCGCACCGTCACGGTGATCGGCGGCGGCTTCAGCGGCACGATCTGCGCGATCCATCTCCTGCAGCATCTTCGCGGCGACGACCGGGTGGTCCTGATCGAGCGGGAGCGGCAGCTCGGTCGCGGGGTGGCGTTCGCCACGGCCGAGCCAAGCCATCTCCTGAACGTGCGCGCCGAGAACATGAGCGCCTTCCCGGACGAGCCCGAGCACCTGCTGCGCTGGCTGGACCGCCTGCCCGCGGAGGAGCGCCACCAAGGCGCCAAGGCGGGCGCGGCCGGTACCTTCGTCCAGCGCGGGCTCTATGGCCGCTATGTGCGCGACCAGCTGGCCGCCGTGCTGCGCGCCGGCCGGCATGCCGACCGGCTCACCATCCTGAACGAGCAGGCCACCAGGCTGGTGCGCCACGGCACACGCTGGCACCTGGCGACCCGGAACGGGCGCTCGCTGGAAACCGACATCGCCGTGCTGGCGACCGGCAACTTCCCGCCTGCCCCCCTGCCCTATGCCGGCTGCGTCGACAATCCCTGGCAGCCGGAGGCGGTGGAGGAGATCGACCGGGACCATCCAGTGCTGCTGCTGGGCAGCGGGCTGACCATGATCGACGTGGTGCTCCGGCTGGTCGACCGCGGCTTTCGCAGCACCATCCATGCCCTGTCCCGGCGCGGGCTCCTGCCGCGTACCCATGCGCCGGCACCGGCCTATGCCGGCCTCCTTCTCGATGCGGAGGACCGTCGTTCCCTGGTGAGCCTGACCCGCGCCGTGCGGCGCGAGATCACCCGGGCACAGGTCGCGGGCTTCGGCTGGCGGTCGGCGATCGACGCCCTGCGCCCGCACAGCCAGCTCTTGTGGCAGGAGCTGAGCCCCGCCGACCGGCGCCGCTTCGTGCGTCATCTGCGGCCCTGGTGGGACGTCCACCGCCACCGCGCAGCCCCGGAGGTCGCCGAGCGGATCCACCGGCTGCAGGCAGAAGGCCGGCTCGTGCTGCATGCCGGCCGGCTGGAGGCGCTTGAACCGTCCGGGCCCTGGTCGAGCGGGGCGCTGGTCACCTACCGGCCGCGCGGGGCCGCGGCGAGCCTCGCCTTGGAAGTGCAGCGGGTGATCAACTGCACCGGCACCGCGGTCGACCTGGCCGCTGTGGACGACCCGCTGATCCGCCAGCTACTGGCATCGGGCACGGTGCGGGCGGACGGGGCCAGGCTCGGCCTGGACTGCACCACCAGCAGCATGATGATCGACGCTGCGGGCCAGGTGGTGCCGGGTCTGTTCGGAGTAGGACCGGTGGTGCGCGGCGCGTTCTGGGAAATCACTTCCGTGCCGGACATCCGCAGCCAGGCGATCGAGGTGGCGCGGCTAATCGGCCGGTCACTGGCCAGCACGGTGCCGACCGCCGCCTGACCCGGCTATTCGGCGGCGTCGGCCGCGTCGACCGCCGGCTTCGCGGTCTTGAGCGTGGCGACGAAGGCGGCACCGCCCAGCCGGGATGTTTCAACCCGCAGGGTGCCACCGAATGCCTCCACGATCTGCCGGCTGATCGACAGGCCGAGGCCGGTGCCCTCGGGCTTGGCGGTCAGCCGGTCGCCGAGCTGGATGAACTTGCCGAAGATCACCTCGCGCTCTTCCGGCGGCACGCCCGGCCCGTCGTCCTCCACCCGCAGCTCGACCTGATCACCCACTTCGGCGATCACGACCTGGATCCGGCCCTTGCCCACCGCAACGAATTTGCAGGCATTGCTGATCAGGTTGATCAGCACCTGCTCCAGCCGGTCTGGGTCGGCCTGCACGGCAAGGCCGTGGCGGCCCAGATCCAGGGTGAGGCTGACCTTGCGCTCGTCCAGCAGCGGGGTGACGCTGTCCACCGCGTCGCGCACGGCTGTGGATAGCGACACGGCCGCGGTGCGCCACTGCATTCGCCCGGATTCGATCTTGGACAGGTCCAGAATGTCGTTGATGAGCCGGGTGAGGCGCTCGGTCTCACGGGTCACTACGCCCAGGAAGTTCTCGCGCTCCTCCTCGGTGAGGTCTGGGTTGTCCCGCACGATCTCGGAAAAGGCTCGGATCGAGGTGAGCGGGGTGCGCAGCTCGTGGCTGACCGTCGCCATGAAGTCGTCCTTCATCCGGTCGACCTCGCGCAGGCGCCGGTTGGCTTCCCGCAGGTCCTGGGTCGCCCGCTCCAGCTCGCTCGATTTGCGCTCCAGCTCACGCGAATAGCGGATGAGCTGCGAGGTCTCGTCCAGGATCTCCATGACGTTGCGCGAGCCGATGCTCTCACTCTTGACCATCGAGCCGATCAAGGCCCGGGCCGAGGCCGAGCCGACGGCGCGGGCGAGCTGGCGCTCGGCGGTCTGGACCAGCCGGGCGTCAGCGCGGCCGTCCAGCGGCAGGCGCACGCCCAGGCGCCGGGCATCGGCTGCGAACAGCTCGGCGGTCCGCTCCGCACCCACGAACCGCTGGAGCATGTCGCGCAGGTCGCGGATCCGCACCTCGCCGCGCCACATCCGGGTGGCGTCCGCCCGTGACCAGACATCCACGAACATCTCGGCCTGGTTCCGGTCCAGCCCGGTCGCGTGGCCGAGCAGCGAGCCCAGCACCAGCCCCAGCAAGTTGAGCAGCAGCGACCAGAAGATCGCGTGGCCCGCGGGAGTCAGGCCCTGGAAGCCCAGCAGACTGTGCGGGTTGAGCAGCTCGAAGCCGAACGGACCACGGGTCAGCAGCTCCTCGCCGCAAAAACCCGGCCATGACGAAGGCCGGCAGGAGCAGCGTGTAGCACCACACTGCAAAACCCAGGCACAGCCCGATCAGGGCGCCGATCCAGTTGGCGTCGCGCCAGTACATCCCGAACAGGATGGGCGGGCCGAACTGCGCAGCCGCGAGCAGGCTGAGCACGCCGAATTCGATGAACGTCAGGTGGGCGCCGACCAGGCGGTAGAACAGGTAGCCTCCCAGCACGATCAGGACGATCGCTAGGCGCCGGATCAGGAGCAGGAGCCGGCTCGGATCGGCCGAGGCGGCGACGCTGAGCCAGCCCGTGCGCAGGAGAAACGGCAGGACCAGGTCGTTGCTGACCATGGTCGCCAGCGCGATGGTCTCGACCACGACCATCGCCGCCGCTGCCGACAGCCCGCCCAGGAACACCGCCACCGCGAGCGCGTAGGCACCATGGTCGAGCGGCAGCTGCAGGATGGTCAGGTCGGGCACCGGCACCTCCTGGAGGATGCCGGCCAGCGCCAACGGCAGGACGAACAGCAGGAAGAGCAGGAGATAGGCGGGCAGTGCCCAGGACGCCCGCGTCAGATGGCCGGGATCCTGGTTCTCGACCACCGCCACCTGGAACTGGCGGGGCAGGAACATGAAACCGAGCCCGCCGACAAGGGTCATGAGGAGCCAGTCCGTGCCGGACATGCCGGTGCCGTCGAAGGTCAGCAGCCGGTCGAGGCCCGCCGCCTCGACATGGGCGGCGAGGTCGGAGGGCCCCGTATAGAGCCAGAACAGCACGTAGCCGCCCACGGCCAGCATCACCACGAGCTTCACCACGCTCTCGAACGCCACCGCCAGCACCATGCCCTGGTGCCGCTCGGTGGCGTCGACTTGGCGGGTGCCGAACAGGATGGTGAACGCCGCCAGGCCCAGCGCGACGTAGAGCGCCGTGTCGGTGGCGAGAAACGGCGCGCCCTCGTGCACGCTGCCCCAGCTCAGGAGATGGATCGAGGTGGCGACGCCCTTGAGCTGCACCGCGATGGCCGGGGCGACCCCGATCAGCGCGATGCAGCTCACCAGGATGCCGAGCTTGGAGCGCTTGCCATAGCGCGCCGCCAGGAAGTCGGCGATCGAGGTGATGTGGTAGGCCTTGGCGATCCTCAGCATCTTGTAGAGGACCAGCGGGCTCAGGAACATCGCGATCACCGGGCCTAGGAAGATCGGCAGGAAGGCCAGTCCCCCTTCCATGGCTACGCCGATGGCGCCGAAATAGGATGCGGTAGTGCAGTACACGCCCAGGCTCAGCGTGTAGGTCCAGGGCCCGCCCAGGCTCCGGCCGAGGCGCGCGGCCCGGTCGCCATACGCGGCGACCGCGAACATGCAGGCGAGATAGGCCAGGGCCAGGAGCGGGACGAACAGCATCTGCCCGATCATGCAGGCGGCTC
This sequence comes from Geminicoccus flavidas, assembly GCF_009806515.1. Lineage (GTDB taxonomy): Bacteria > Pseudomonadota > Alphaproteobacteria > Geminicoccales > Geminicoccaceae > Geminicoccus > Geminicoccus flavidus. The sequence goes on from NZ_WUJP01000562.1 coordinate 11,584, forward strand.
CGCCGTCCGGTCGGCCAAGCCGGGATCGGGCGCCCGCTCGGCCGTCCTGGCGACCAGGGCGATGGCCGCCAGCACGACGAGGCCGATCCAGGCCGGTAGCCACCCTGGCGCCAGCCGGTCCACCAGCTCGAACACCGGCGGCATGAGCAAGAGGAAGGTGACGATGGCGATCGCGACCATTTGCCGTCCGGCCCGCTGGGTGCGGGTCGCCCGGGCTAGCGGATCACGGCGGGGCGGTACGTAGGGCAAGGGTTCAGGCCACGCCCAGGATCGCGCGCACCTGCTCGACGAGCACCCGCGTCGAGAAGGGCTTGGTCACATAGTCGTCGGCACCCAGCGCCAGGCCACGCGCCCGCTCGGACTCGCGCCCGCGCGCCGTCAGCATGACGATCCGCGTGCGGTCCCAGCGCTTGTCCTGGCGGATGCGCTCGCACACGGCATAGCCGTCGAACTCCGGCATCATCACGTCCAGGAGGAGCAGGTCGGGCGGCTCGCGATCCAGCGCGTCGAGCGCTTCCCGCCCGTTGCGCGCGGTCTCCACCTGGAAGCCTGCCTTGCGCAGCAGGAATTCCAGCGACATCACGATGTTGGGCTCGTCATCCACCACCAGGATGCGTTTATCCTCCGCCGTCGCCGGGGCTGTCATCGGCATTGGCTCCTTGCAGGTCGGTATGGCGTCCTCCGGCCAACCTAGAATGCGAACAAGCCACAGCGAACTAGCGGAAGCGCTTCACCTTCCGCCCTGCGACACCACATGGTAGACGGCGCGCGTTCGTCGAATTCCCCTTCCAGTACGTTTCTCAACCGGAGCGGTGCATGGCATCCTACCAATACGTCTACGTGATGCGGAATCTCTCGAAGATCTTTCCAGGCGGCAAGAAGATCCTCGAGAATGTCACGTTGGCGTTCCTGCCGGGTGCGAAGATCGGCGTGCTCGGCGTCAACGGTGCTGGCAAGTCGACCCTGCTGCGGATCATGGCCGGGATCGACCAGGACGTCAGCGGTGACGCGATGCTCGCCGAGGGAGCCAAGGTCGGCTACCTCGCCCAGGAGCCGCAGCTCGACCCGGACAAGAACGTCCTGGACAACGTGCTGATGGGTGTCGGCGAGACCAAGGCACTGCTCGACCGCTTCGACGCGGTCTCGGCGCGCTTTGCCGAGGAGCTGTCCGACGACGAGATGAACGAGGTGCTGGCCGAACAGGGCGAGCTCCAGGAGAAGATCGACGCGGTGGACGGCTGGAACCTCCAGCGTACCGTCGACATCGCCATGGACGCGCTGCGCTGCCCGCCGGGCGATGCGGACGTCACCAAGCTGTCGGGCGGCGAGCGGCGCCGCGTGGCCCTGTGCCGCCTCCTGCTGAGCCAGCCCGACCTCTTGCTGCT
>NZ_WUJP01000563.1 GCF_009806515.1 Geminicoccus flavidas
GGACGAGCCCACCAACCATCTGGACGCCGAATCGGTCGCTTGGCTGGAGCGCTTCCTGCAGGAATACAAGGGCACCGTCGTGGCGATCACCCACGACCGCTACTTCCTGGACAATGTCGCCGGCTGGATCCTGGAGCTGGACCGCGGCCGCGGCATCCCGTTCCAGGGCAATTATTCGGGCTGGCTCGAGCAGAAGCGCAAGCGGCTGGAGCAGGAGGAGCGCGAGGACATCGCGCGGCAGAAGACGCT
>NZ_WUJP01000564.1 GCF_009806515.1 Geminicoccus flavidas
GGCCCGCGAGGCCGAGTGGATCGGCCAGAGCCCGAAGGCTCGCCAGGCCAAGCAGAAGGCTCGCATCACCGCGTACGAGGAACTGCTGCGCCAGGCAAACGAGGCGGTGCCGGGCACTGCCCAGATCATGATCCCGCCAGGCCCCCGCCTGGGCGGGGTGGTGATCGAGGCGGACGGCATCAGCAAGGGCTTCGGCGACCGGCTCTTGATCGACAACCTGTCGTTCAGCCTGCCGCCCGGCGGCATCGTCGGGATCATCGGCCCGAACGGTGCCGGCAAGACCACGCTGTTCCGGATGATGGTCGGCCAGGAGAAGCCCGATGCGGGCACCATCCGGATCGGCGAGACCGTCAAGCTCGGCTATGTCGACCAGAGCCGCGACGCGCTCGACCCGAACAAGACCGTCTGGGAGGAGATCGCGGGCGGTCTCGACGTGATTGAGTTCGGCAAGCGCACCATGAACAGCCGCTCCTATGTTGCGGCGTTCAACTTCAAGGGCGGCGACCAGCAGAAGAAGGTCGGCGTGCTCTCGGGCGGCGAGCGCAACCGGGTGCACATGGCCAAGCTGCTCAACAGCGGCGCCAACGTGCTGCTGCTCGACGAGCCGACCAACGATCTCGACGTCGACACGCTGCGGGCACTAGAGGACGCGCTCCTGGACTTTGCCGGCTGTGCGGTGGTGATCAGCCATGACCGCTGGTTCCTGGACCGGATCTGCACCCACATCATGGCGTTCGAGGGCGACAGCCAGGTGGTCTGGTTCGAGGGCAATTACGGCGAGTACGAGGCGGACCGGAAGAAGCGGCTGGGCCACGACGCCGACCAGCCGCACCGGATCAAATACAAGCCGCTCAAGGCCGCCTGAGGCGACGCGGCAGTCCCAGAAGGCGGGTTCAGGGGCCGGCGGCGCTGCCCAGCAGGGCGGCCGGCTCGATCCGCCGTTCCAGGAGTGCTGCCACGCCCACCGGACGGCCGTCCAGTGCACCGGTGCCGACCTGGATGCCGACCAGCACGGTCCCCTCTTCGGTCTCGGCCAGCACCGCCGCACCGGCCACGGCAGCACTGGCCGCACAGTCGTGCAGGACCACCTGCGGCTGGCCGCGCACCTCCTGGACCCGGCAGCCATCGGCCAGGGTCGCGACGTAGGGGCGCTGGCTGGTATAGGCGACCAGGCTCAGGAGGCTGCCCGGCCGCAGCGCCGCCCGCTCGGCCGGCGAGGCCAGGCCTACCGGCTGCACGTCCGGATCGCGCGGGCTCTCCTCGCCCAGCTCCAGCACCGCCCAGTCCCGCGCCGGATCATTCGGCGTGCCGTCCTCTAGGAAGATCAGGCCCGGTGCCGGTTGGAAGGCAGTGACCGGGGCATAGCCCTTACGGGTCGCCCGGTGCGGCGCCAGCTCGACCACGATTCGGTCCACCCCGTACCAGGCGGAGGCACCATCCCGCAGGCAGCGCGCAGCCGTCACCGCCCGGTGCTGGCCGATCAGGGTAGCGGTGCAGAAGCCGCCGCCCCGGATGTTCACCCGCCCCACTGCGAAGCCGGGCCAGCCGTCGACTGACGGCCGCTCCGCGGCCACGGCGCCTTGGTCCGGCAGGAGCACGGCGGCGGCCAGCAGGAGCGACAGGGCAGCGGTCAGGCGCACCCCCGTCACGCCAGCTCCTCGTAGGCGAAATAGATCAGGTCCAGGGACGGCGGGGGCGTGCTGGTCTGGCTCATCTGGTCGTGGACCTGGCCGCGGTGGTGCGCCTGATGATTGAACAGGTGCATCCAGCACAGCAAGCCCGGCACCCGCCGCTCGGTCGGGCTGGTCATCATCCGATAGGTGATGATGCCGTCGAGCCGCTCCTGCGGAAAGGCGTGGGTCGCCTGGATGATCTCCTCGTCCAGCGCCTCGCGCGCAGCCTGCAGCGGACCCAGCTGCGGGAAGGGCTGGTCTTCCACGCGCTGGCCGCCATGCGGGCGGCCCATGAGCCGGTCGAGCCAGATCCGGTCGGTCACCAGCAGGTGGTTGAGCGTCCCGCTGATCGAGCGGAAGAAGGCGGGCCGGGCCTTCTCGAACTCGCCCGGTTCGAGCGCCGCGCAGGCCGCATAGAACCGGCGGTTCGCCCAGCGATTATAGCGCCCCATGCGCTGAAGGTGATCCAGCATCGTGCCGCCTCCTTGGCTTTTCGGCAAAAATTGGCCCACCGCCAGCGCTAGCCTACCGTCGTTTCGGCCACCAGTGAGCCCAGCCCTGCCACCGCTGAGTCGGGCTCAGCCGGGTCTCCGTCCGGCCATCTCGGTCACCAGTCCCATCAGGCTGCGCACACCCCGGTCGATGGTGGCCTCGTCGGCCAGCGAGAAGCTGAGCCTGAGCGTGTTCGCGCCGCCCTCGTCGAAGAAGAAGGCGCTGCCCGGCACATAGGCGACCTTGGCCTCCTCGATCGCCCGCGGCAGCAGCGCCCGGGCATCGAGCCCGTCCGGCAGTTCCACCCAGACGAACAGGCCGCCGTCCGGCCGGCTCCAGCGCGTGCCGGCAGGGGCGGAGCTCGCCAGCGCTGCCAGCATCGCGTCGCGGCGGCGGCGATAGGCGTCGCGGAGCACCGGCAGCCGGTCGGCGAGACATGCGCGGGCCACGGCACCGATTACCGCCTGGTCGAGCGTGCCGCTGTGCAGGTCGGCTGCTTGCTTGATCAGCACGAGCTTCTCGATCACGGCGCGCGGCCCGACAATCCAGCCCACCCGCAGGCCGGGCGCCAGGGTCTTGGAGAAGGTGCCGCAATAGACGCTGCAGGCACCCTCGATCCCGCCGCCCTGCTGGCAAGCCAGTGCCGTGACCGAGGGGACCGGCTCGCCCGCATAGCGCAACTGCCGGTAGGCGGCATCCTCCACCACCAGGGTACAGGTAGCATCGGCCAGCTCCAGGAGCCGTCGGCGCTGCGCCAGGTCCAGCGTCTCACCGCTGGGGTTGGCGAAATCCGGCACGACATAGAGGAGCTTCGGCCGCCCGCCATGCGCCCGCGCGCTGTCCAAGTAATGCGCCGGGGTCGCGTTGCCCCCGTCCAGGCGGAGCCGCTCGTAATGGGGCTCGTAAGCCGAAAATGCCTGGAGCGCGCCCAGATAGGTCGGCGCGCTCGCGATCACGGTATCGCCCGGCGAGAGCATCAGCTTGCCGATGAAGTCCAGCGCCTGCTGGGCCCCGGTGGTGATCAGCACGTTCTCCGGCGTACAGGTCACGCCCTGCTCCGCCATGTGCGAGACGATCCAGGCACGCAGCGCCGGATCGCCCTCGCTCAGGGAATACTGCAGGCCGGCGGCACGGCGGGCCGGGTCGGCGAACAGTTCCGCACAGGCCTGCCGTAACTGGTCCGCCGGGAACAATGCCGGGTCGGGGATGCCACCCGCGAAGGAGATGACGTCGGGCCTGGCCAGGATCTTGAGCAGCTCGCGGATCTCCGAGGCTACCATCCCGCCGGCCCGGCTGGCGAACTGGGCGGCCCAGGGCTGGGCAGCGTGATCGGACGAGGTGGACACGGTCGCGAGCATGTTATGAATCAATCC
>NZ_WUJP01000565.1 GCF_009806515.1 Geminicoccus flavidas
GGGTTATGCGGAGAATGTTATCGTAACGCAGCCGTCGTCGACGGTCGATAGAGTAACATTGGCAGTAATAGTATCGATACAATCCGCGCGCAGTTCCTTGCCACCTGCGGCACCGACTCGCGCTGCCCCCTGGACAGGGCCGGCCGGATCGGGCTCTTGGGGCGGAACGACGACCGCTGCGGAGTGCCTCCCTGACCCGGCTGGACAGCTTCATCCGGCGCCTGATCGCGCAACGGGCCTGCCTGGACGCCGCGGTGGAGCTGGTGGCCGGACGGCCCGGCAGCGTGCTGGAGCTGGGGCTCGGCAACGGGCGCAGCTACGACCATCTGCGCGCCCGGCTGCCGGAGCGGCGAATTGTCGTAGTCGAGCGCGACCCCAAGCCCCATCCCGCCTGCATGCCGTGCCCGGAGGACCTGGTGATCGGCACGTTCGAGACGGTGCTGCCCCGGGCCGCCGCCCTGCTGCCCCACGACCTGGTCCTGGTCCATGCCGACATCGGCACGGGCGATCCGGTGCGCAACGCCTGCCTGGCCCGGGAGGTCGCCCGGCAGCTGGCGAGCTTCCTGCCGCAGGACTGCATCATTGCCGGTGATCAGCACCTGCCGGCACGGCGGCTCTTGCCGCTGCCCGTACCGGAGGGCGTGGAACCGGGCCGCTATTACCTATATCGCGTGACAAGCGCGGACGCGGACCACATCATGCTCGGGCCGGAAGGCTGAGCAGCGCGATGGCGCAGCCCGGACGCACCCGGTCGTCAACGGCGAGGAACATGGGGCAGCCGTCGTTATTCTCGGTACGCTTCTGGGGTGTGCGCGGCACCGTTCCCGTCCCTGGCCCCTCGACGCTTCGCTATGGCGGCAACACGCCCTGCGTGGAGATGCGCTGCGGCGACCAGCAGCTGATCTTCGACGCCGGCACCGGCATCCGGGCGCTCGGCCGCCAGGTCATGGCCGAGTGCCGCGGCTGCTCTGCCCACGTGTTCCTGAGCCATACCCATGTCGACCACATCAACGGCTTCGCCTTCTTCAAGCCGGCTTATCACAGCGGCAATCGGCTGAAGCTCTGGAACGGCCACCTGCTCCGCCAGGGCCGCCGGCTGCACGAGGTGGTGGGCAGCCTGATGCAGCGTCCGTTCTTCCCGGTCCCCTTCGACATCATGCACGCCCAGATCGGCTTCGAGGACTTCAACGCCGGCGACACGCTGGAACCGGTGCCGGGCGTGCGAATGCGCACCCATTTCCTGCCGCATCCGGGCGGCGCTACCGGCTACCGGGTCGAGTATGGCGGCCGCGCCGCCTGCTACGTCACCGACCTGGAGCACACGGAGGGCCGGCTGGATGAGGACGTGCTGCGCCTGATCGACGGCGCCGACCTCGTCATCTACGACGCGACCTTCACCGACGAGGAATATGCCAACTATCGCGGCTGGGGCCACTCGACCTGGCAGGAGGGGGTGCGCCTGTGCCGGGCCGCAGGCGCCAGGCGACTGGTGACCTTCCATCACGAGCCGGACCGTTGCGACGACTTCCTGGACGGGATCGCCGTCCAGCTCGAGGCCGCCATGCCAGGATCGCTGGTGGCCAGCGAAGGCCTGGTCATCGAGCTGTGAGCGCGCTGCCTTCTCCGGAGCGCCCGGGTTTCTTCATCCCCTACCGGCACGCCGCTTCCGTCCGCCCCTGCGCCTATCCGGCACTCCTGCCGATCTTTCAGGCCGCCGAACCCTTGATGCTGGCGGAATTGGCCCGTGCCGAGCGCCATGCCCCGCGCCTGCGTGAACTGAATGGTCCCCCGCCCCGACCCCGCTTCGACCAGGAATGGTTCCCCCGCCTGGACGCGGCCCGTGCCTATGCCGTGGTCCGTGATCACCGGCCCAGCCGGATCGTCGAGATCGGCAGCGGCCATTCCACCCGCTTTCTCGCTCAGGCTATCGCCGATGGCGGCGATGCCGGCGAATTGCACTGCATCGACCCGGAGCCCCGCGCTGACATCCACGACCTGAAGCTGGTCCATCATCCCTGCCGCTTCGAGGAGCTCGAGGTCACCAGGATTGCCGCTCTGCTAGGGCCTGGCGACTTGCTGTTCGTCGATTCCAGCCACCTCCTGGTCCCTGGCGGCGATGTCGACCGGATCGTCAACGACCTGCTGCCGCGGCTGCCAGCCGGGGTGCTGCTGCACGTCCACGACATCTTCCTGCCCGACCCCTATCCCGAGCACTGGGCCTGGCGGGGCTATGCCGAGCAGAGCCTGATCGCTGCCCTGCTCCATGGCGGTGGCTGGCATCTGCTCTGGTCGAGCCACTGGCTAGCCACCCGCTGGCACGAGCGGGTCGCGGCCAGCCCGCTGGCGGCCCTGCCCCTGCGCGACGGCGTGCCCGAAACCTCCCTGTGGCTGGTCCGCGGGGCCTGAAGGGTAGGCCGGCATGTTCGAGGCCTTGGCTGGATCCTGGCTGCCCCATCTGATCCAGGCCCATGGCCTCTGGCTGCTGTTCGCGGTGGTGGCGCTGGAAAGCATGGGCGTGCCCCTGCCCGGCGAGGCAGCGCTGGTCGGCGCTGCCGTCTATGCGGGATCGACCGGGGAGCTGGGGATCGCCAGCGTGATCGGCGTGGCCGCCGCCGGGGCGATCGCCGGCGATAATTTTGGCTACCTGATCGGCCGGCGCATCGGCTTGCCCCTGCTCCACCGCCACGGCCGGCATATTGGGCTGTCCCCCGACCGGCTGAAGCTCGGCCAGTACCTGTTCGCCCACCATGGCGGCACGATCGTGTTCTTCGGCCGGTTCGTCGCCTTCCTGCGCGCGTTCGCGGGCGTGCTGGCCGGCGCCAACCGGATGGCCTGGCCCCGCTTCCTGCTCGCCAACGCGCTGGCGGCCTCCTGCTGGGCTGCCCTGTTCGGCCTGGGCGCCTACCGCTTCGGCCAGGAGATCCACCAGGTGGCGGGCCCGATTGGCCTCGTGGTGCTGATAGCTGCCCTGGCCCTTCTCCTGTTGGGCGCGCACCTGCTGCGCCGGCGCGAGCGGGAGTGGACTGCCCGGGCATTGGCGGAGCTGCCGGACGAGCCGGCCGCCTG
>NZ_WUJP01000566.1 GCF_009806515.1 Geminicoccus flavidas
ACTAGTGGGCTGGCTACTTTGTGCCCGAGCCCGGCTCGGCCATCTTGCGGTGCATCTCCGCCAGCACGCCGGAGGGCGTGACGTTGGCGACGGCCGCCTGCACCTTGTTCTTCCAGCCGCTGACCACGTCGCCCTCGCCCTGCATCATCGCGTCGAAGCCGATCTTCGCGACGGTGGCCGGATCGTCCTTCGGGGCTTGGCCGAGCTTGGTGTCGAGCAGGCCGGCGCGCTCGAAGAAATCGGTGTCGGTCGGGCCCGGCATCAGGCAGGTAACCGTTACCCCGCTGTCCTTCAGCTCGGTGCGCAGGGCGAAGGAGAAGGAATCCAGAAAGGCCTTGGTGCTATTGTAGATGGCTTGGTAGGCGCCCGGCATGAAGCCGGCGATCGACCCGGTGATCAGGATCCGCCCCTCGCCCCTGGTCCGCATGTCCCGGCCAACCTTCTGGATGAGGTAGAGCGTGCCGGTCACGTTCGTGTCGATCACGTGCCGGACCTCGCTGAACTCCTGGTCCAGGAATCCCCCGCGGAGCCCCCGCCCGGCATTGGCCAGGAGTGCCGCGACCGGCCGGCCGCCGGCCGCATCGCAGAGCCGGTCAACCCCTTCGATCGTGGCGAGATCCGCCTGCACGGCCTGCACCTGCACGTCCGGTGTGCGCAGCTCCGCCGCCGCCGCGTCGATCGCCGGCTCATTCGCAGCGATCAGCAGGTCGAAGCCACCTTCGGCACAGCACCGGGCCAGCTCGCGGCCGATGCCGGTGGACGCTCCGGTGACGATCGCCAGAGGACGGGTCGAGTTGGCCATGTCGCTATGCTCCTGCCGACGCTTGCGCGACCAACCTGTCGACCCGTGGCCGGTTCCGCGGCATGGCGGCTGGCTCCACGGAGCCGGTAGCCGGCTGTACCATGAGCCGGCACACCCATCCTCCCTGCCGCCGAGATTGGTTCCCGCGAGCGAAACGAACCCGGGAAGGAGCGAGGCTCAGGGCAGGAAGCCATCCAGCGATGGCCGACCAGGTCGCGTCAGGTGGTCCGTGCGGCCGCAGCCGGCGCAGGCCGCCCCGCTCTCAAGCCGCCGCGATCGCCTCGACCTCGACCATGAAATCCGGCCGTGCCAGGGCTTGGACGAACAGGAGGGTGGAGGCCGGGGCCGGCTCGGCGACCCAGGCGTCGCGCACCGCCATGTAGGCCGCCCGGTCACCGGGATCGAGCAGGTAGGCGGTGAGCTTGACCAAGTGGCTGCGGTCCATGCCGCCCTCTTTCAGCAGGCAGTCGATGTTGGCGAACAGTTGCTCGGCTTGCCGGGTGATGCCGCTCGGCACCGAGCCGTCCGGGCAGATGCCGACCTGGCCGGACAGGAACAGCAGGCGGTCGGATCCGGTGACCGCCATGCCGTGATGGTAGCGTCCATGGGGTGGAAACACGCCGGCCGCGCCGGTGAGCGCCTTACGCATGGCTTTTCTGCCCGCTGGTTGTCTGCCTCCGAGTGCGGACGCTAGCGGCATGGCCCCACCCTGGCGAGACACCGGGCGCCTTCTGCCGCAGGTGCGGGAATACAACCCGCTGGCGAGCAGGCGACGAAATTCGAGATGATGCCTCAAAGCGAATTTCTACTATTGCGCGATCATCGGCTTCAGGTTATCTATTGGGTCGTCGCAGGGTTTCTACCCGATGACACCCGACTTGAGGCGTTTCCTCCCACTCAGGGGCCGTGCGAAAGCACGGCCCTCTTTTCTTTCGGCCTCGTCTCAGAACGGCTGGCTGGAGCCCGGTAGAGCGGCGTCGAAGGGCTGGCGGGGCTGCAGGCGCTCGGAAAGGCAGCGCAGGAAGTGCTGGGTGATCCGGTAGGTGCCCTTGAGCGGCACGTCCCAGAATCCCTCGCTGCCGGTCAGGAAGCGGACCTGCATGTGGCCCCCCAGCGAGAAGCGATCGATCAGGCCAGCCGCCTGCTCCGGCAGGAGGTTGCCCTCGATCATGGTCGGGCGGTCGGTCGGCAGGATCGGCAGGTCCAGCACCGGCCGGCCGTCCACCACGAAGCCGACGTGCACCTTGGCACCCGCCGGCACCGCCCAGCTGTCCTTGCTGAGATGGATGAAGGCTTCCCGCACGTTGTTTACCTTGATCAGGAAGCCCAGCCCGTTGTTGAACTGTGAGATGCCGCACAGGCTGCGACCGTCCGGTTCGCTCGCATAGAACACGTCCCAGGGCCCCACCTCCGCGAGATAGGTGAGTTCCGCGGCAGCCGGATGCGCCACGCATGCCGTCGCCAACAGAACTCCAGCCGCGAACCACCTCATCCTCGACCTCATCCGGCAGCCGTCGGGAAGACACTCGGTGTGTGAGCAGGCAAGCTACCATCTTCCGGCCAAGTACTGGACGCGGATCGGGGACGAGCGGTACGCCGCTACCGCTCACCTGGCCGGTAAGGCTGCATGAGGGCCTGGGGCACTCGCGCACGGCGCGACACCAGAACCAACGCAGCGATTGAAAGCAGGTAGGGCATCATGAGGAAGAGCTGGTAGGGCACGCCCGGAACCAGCGGTTGAAGCCGCAGCTGGAAGGCGTCGAACATGCCGTAGAGCAGCGCGCCGAGCAGCGCCTTGCCCGGCTGCCAGGACGCGAACACCACCAGCGCGATGCACACCCAGCCGCGCCCCTGGATCATGGAAAAGTAAAAGCTGTCGAACGCTGCCGTGGTGAGGAAAGCGCCGCCGATCGCCATGAGCGCGCTGCCGGCGACCACCGCACCGGTGCGCAGGCTGAACACGCCGACCCCCTGGGCCTCGCAGGCTTCCGGGCTCTCGCCCGCCATGCGCACCGCCAGGCCCAGCGGCGTGCGCCACAAGAGCCAGGCCACCAGGATCACGGCCAGCAGCGCCAGCCAGGTGAGTGCGGTGTGCTGGAAGAAGGCCGGCCCCACCCAGGGTAGGTCGCTCAGGACCGGCAGGTGCACCGGCGCGAACGGGGTGATCTTCGGCGGGGAGCCCGAGGCCGGCACGTAGAGCCGGTAGAGGTAGGAGGACAGGCTGGTGGCGAACAGGGTGATGCCGAGCCCGGTCACGTGCTGGGACAGGCCGAGCCGCACCGTGAGTGCCGCATGGAGCAGCCCGATGGCACCGCCGGCGACGGCGGCGGCCGCGATGCCCAGCCAGAGCGGGGCGCCCAGATGCACGGAGAGCCAGCCGGTCATCGCACCGGCCGTCATGATCCCCTCGATGCCGAGGTTGAGCACGCCCGAGCGCTCGCCAATCAGGGCCCCCAGCGTGCCGAAGATCAGTGGTGTCGCCAAGCGCAGGGCTGCCGCCCAGAACGAGGCCGCCAGGACGATGTCCCAGAACTCGGTCATCGGCGCACCCGGTACTCGGTGAGGAACAGGGCGACCAGCATGGTGAGCAGTGCCGTCGCCACGATCACGTCGGCGATGAAGGACGGCACGCCATGGGCGCGGGCCATGGCGTCCGCGCCCACGAACACCGCGGCCACGAAGATCGCGGCTGGGACCACACCCAGCGGGTTCAGGCTTGCCAGCATCGCCACGATCACCCCGGCCGTGCCGAAGCCGGGCGACAGGTCGGTGGTGACATAGCCCTTGAGCCCGGTCACCTCGACCGCCCCAGCCAGCCCGGCCAGCGCGCCGGAGAGCATGGCCGTCAACAGCAGCACGCGCCCGAC
>NZ_WUJP01000567.1 GCF_009806515.1 Geminicoccus flavidas
TGGGATCCCGGCATGGCGCGCCGCCGGCGCCCCCAGGCCCACCGCCCGCGCCGAGAGGCCGAACACGGTGCGGGCATTCAGGAAGGCGATCGCCAGTGCGGCCAGCAGGGCCAGGACGAAGCCCAGATGCAGGCGGGTGCGCGCCAGGAGCTGTGGCAGGAGGCCGGATTCGGTCACCGGCACCGATTGCGGCCAGCCGAACGCCAGCGGATCCTTCATCGGCCCTTCGATCAGGAGCGAGACCAGCAGGATCGCCACGAAGTTCAGGAGCAGGGTGGTCACCACCTCGTCCACCCCCAGGCGCAGCTTGAGCAGGGCCGGGCCGAGGAGGAATAGGGCACCCGCCAGGGCGCCGGCCAGGAGGAGGAACGGCACCAGCAGGCTAGGCGGCCAGCCCCAATCGGCCGAGCCCAGTGCCGCCACCGCGATGGCGCCGAGATAGAACTGGCCCTCCAGGCCGATGTTCCAAAAGCGCGCCCGAAACGCGACCGCGGCGGCCAGACCGGTCAGGATCAGCGGCGTGGCGCGGGTCAGCGTCTCGGTGATGCCGAGCCGGCTGCCCAGCGCCTCCTGGAACAGGGTGGCATAGGCGGCGAGCACGGGCGCCCCGGCTAGGCCGATCAGCAGGCTGCACAGGACCAGTGCGGTGACGATCGCCGCCACCGGTGCCGCCAACAGCAGGAGGCGTGGGGTCCGCTCACGCCGCTCGAGGCGCATCGCCGTCCTCCCCCGCCATCATCAGGCCGAGCCGCGCCTCGCTCGCCGCCTCGATCGCGAGCGGGGCCGACAGGCGCCCTTTGAAGATCACCTGGACCCGGTCGGCCAGGCGAAAGATCTCGTCCAGGTCCTCGGAGATGAGCAACACCCCTGCTCCGTTGCCGCGCGCCTCCAGCAGGCGCCGGTGAATCTCGGCCACCGCCCCCTCGTCCAGCCCCCGGGTCGGCTGGCTGGCGACGATCAGCCTGGGCTGCTCCACGAGGTTCCGCCCTAGGATCAGCTTCTGCATGTTGCCGCCGGACAGGAGCCGGGTCCGGGTCGTGGGGGTGGCACCGCGGATGTCGAACATCCGGATCAGGCCGGCCGCGTGGTCGAGGGCGGCCTGGCGGCGCAGCAGGCCCAGCCGCGAGAAGCGCCGGTCGCGGATCCGCTCCAGGACCGCGTTCTCGTAGAGACGCAGGTCGCCGACCACGCCTTCGTGGTGGCGGTCCTCGGGGATGTGGGCGAGCCCGGCGGCAGTCAGGGCGGCGTGGTCCAGGCGCGCCACCGGCCGGCCCAGGAGCTCGATCCGGCCGGCCGGCTGTGGCGCGGTGCCGGCGAACAGCCGGGACAGCGCGTCCTGGCCGTTCCCGGCCACGCCCACGATGCCCAGCACCTCGCGTTCGCGCAGGTCCAGCGCGATGTCGTCCAGCAGGCGCCGGCCGCCGGCCTCGACCCGCACGCCGTCCAGCCGCAGGAGGCTCTGGCCGGGCTCGAGCGGCACCCTGGATGCATGGACGACCCGCCGGCCCACCATCAGTTCAGCCAGTTCGGCGCGCGAGGCGCCGGCGGCCGGCCGCTCGGCCACCAGCCGTCCAGCGCGCAGCACAGCCACCCGGTCGGCATGGGCCACCACCTCGTGCAGCTTGTGGCTGATGAAGATCAGGCTCAGCCCCTGCCTCGCCATGCCGCGCAGGGTGGAGAACAGCCGCTCCGATTCCTGCGGTGTCAGCACTGCGGTGGGCTCGTCCAGGATCAGGATGCGGGCATCGCGGTAGAGCGACTTCAGGATCTCGACGCGCTGGCGCTCGCCGACCGACAGCTCCCCGACTCGCTGGTCCGGGTCGACCGGCAGCCCGAACCGCTCCGCCAGCTCGACAAGGCGGCGCCTGGCCGCCCCGCGCCGGCTGCGCCAGGCGGTGAGCTTCTCGGTGCCGATCGTGACATTGTCCAGCACGCTCAGATTGGCGGCCAGCGTGAAATGCTGATGGACCATGCCGATCCCGGCCGCGATCGCGGCCTTCGGATCACCCGGCGGCAGGACCTGGCCGAACGCCCTGACCGTCCCCGCATCGGCCACATAGTGGCCGAACAGGATGCTCATGAGCGTGGTCTTGCCGGCCCCATTCTCGCCCAGCAGGGCTAGCACCTCGCCCCGGCCGAGCGTCAGGTCGATCCCGTCATTGGCGAGGAGCGTGCCGAACCGCTTGGTGATCCCCGTCAGTTCGAGGACCGGGCTCACGTCGGCTGCGAATCGTCGATCTCGACCTCGAATGCGCCGGACTTGATCTCGGCGCGCACCTGCTCCATTGCCGCCACCGCGTCGACCGGCACCATCTGCGGATCGAAGGAGACGTCGTTGCCGCCAAAGCGCATGAAGCTGAACTGGCTGTAGTCCTTGCCGGCTGGCGTGCCGGCCTTCACGTCGGCGACCGCGGCACCCAGGATCGGGTCGAAGATCCAAAGGGCGTTGGCGAACACCGTGCCTGGATAGCGCGGCGCATAGTCGAGCAAGGAGCCCACCGCCAGGACACCCCGCTCCTTGGCGGCATCGGCGGTGCCGATCCGCTCGCCGAACAGGATGTCGGCACCGGCATCGATCTGGGCCATGCCCGCCTCCTTGGCCTTGGGCGGGTCGAAGAAGGTGCCGATGAACTGGACCATGAACTTCGCGTCCGGCCGCACCCGAGCCACGCCGGCGCGGAACGCGTTGATCAGCCGGTTGATCTCCGGGATCGGGTAGCCGCCCACCGCACCGTAGGTGTTCGTCTTCGACACGGCCGCCGCGAGCATGCCGCACAGATAGGCGGCCTCGTGGTTCCAGGTGCCGAACACGCCGAGATTGGGCTCCTGCGCCTTCAAGGACGAGCCCATCAGAAAGCTGGTCTCCGGATAGTCCTTGGCCGCTTGGCGCGCCTCGCGCTCGACGCCATAGACCTCGCCCACGACCAGCCTGGCACCCTGCTCGGCATACTGGCGCATCGCCCGGACATAGTCGGTGTTAGCGACCGATTCGCTGAACACATACTCAATTGTGCCGGCTTTGTTCGCGTTCACCAGCGCCTCGTGCAGTCGGGAGTTCCAGGCGTTCTCGACCGGCACAGTATGGATGCCCGCGACCTTCAGCCGCTCCTGACCGAGGGCCGGGCGGACCAGGTTCAGGGCTGGGATGAGGGCCGACGCGGACACGAGGTTGCGGCGGGAGATCGACATGGTTCCTCCGGGGCGGGCTTGGCGAGTTCAGCGATGCTGCCGGCCGATCTGTCAAGGTGGCAGCGCAGGGCGATCCGGGCTATCGCAGCGTCGCTCCTCCGGACCCATGCCGCAGTGCGGCAGCGGCCGGGCCTTCACGTCAGCACTGCGGAAGACATCCCGATCTCGTGAAGCTTTGGTGAAGGAGGCAGCCGTGCCTTGATCCAGTAGCCAGCCGACGGTTGATTGCGGCCGCACGAATTACAATTTCGCTTCTGTTGAAGATCCCGAGGACGTGGCATTGGCGACCATCGAGAACTCCACCTATCTCGACCTGACCTCCTACCGTGCCACCGACAAGACCAGCGTCGCCGAGGTCTTCGATCTCGATGCTGCCGCGATCGAGCAGGCGGCGGCCGACACCACCGTGCGGGTGGCGCTGACGCTGGAACGGGCCGAAGATCCCTCCTCCCTGCTCGCCGCCGACTGGGCCACCCGGCAGGCGAAGCTCGCCGAGATGAAGGCGGACGGCTCGCTCTGGTCCAGCTTCGGCGCCGATCCGGCAAACCATGCCGGCGTGGCGGCGGAGCTCTCGGCAGCCGGCTACCGCCTGCTCGATGCCGAGGACGGCTACGTCGCGTCCGCCGAATCGCGCACGGTCTGGGTCGAGCTCGATGCACGGCAGTTCGACGAGCTGTTCGGCACCAAGCTGATGGTGGCGGATGCCGACGACCCGGCCAGTTCCTTCCTGTTCTGGAACGGCGATCTTTCCCTGCCAGACGAGCTGGCCGGCGCGGTCGAGGGCATCTGGTTCGACTTCGGCGCCCCGGATGCCGCCAGCGGCCTGGTGAACGGCGAGGTGGAGCTGCCCGACGGCGCGCAGAGCATCGGCAATGGCACGGGCGCCATCCAGAGCCGCTCGCCCGCCGAGATAGCCGAGCTGTTCCACTTCCCCATCACGGACGAGGAGGTCGAGACCGGCCGGATCGGCCTGATCGAACCCGGCATCGGCGCAGCCATGCCCGAGGATTCCGCGATCAGCTTCCAGGAAGGGCTGGACAACTACCGCCAGGAGATCGGGCTGGATGGGGCCGGGCGGTACTACGTGGTCAACGCGGCGCAGCAGGCGTGGGACCCGGACCTGGCGACCGAGCGCTCGCTCGATGTCGGGGTGGTCGCGGGTGCGGCACCCAACAGCGAAATTGGGCTCTATGCCGGCAGCGGCGTGAACGGCACCGTGTTCACCGCCTACCAGAGCGCCATCTGGGACGAGCGGCATGATCCGGGCGTGCTGTCGTCCTCGTTCAGCGACTTCTCGATGCCCTCACCGGATTCGCCGTTCGCGGCCGCCTACCAGGGACTGTTCGTCGACGCGGCGCTGCGCGGCCAGTCCGTGTTCATCGCCCTCGGCGACGGCGGTTCCGGCGGCCTGATCGGCAACGGCCTGACCAATGTGGAATCGATCAGCTCCAGCCCCTTCACCGTGGCAGTCGGCGGGACCTCAGTCAGCACGGTCGCGGCGGCTGCCGCCGACGACACGCTGCAGGACCTGATAGCCCGTGCGGAGGACGGCGAGCTGGACCTGCTCCAGCTCCTGGTGGCCGGTGGCCTGCAGGAGCTGCCCGCGGACGCCCCGGACACGGCCAAGCTCGTCGAGACCGTCTGGAACGAGTATTTCCGCTCCGGCGACCGGCTGCTGCCGGGCTACGATTCCAACGCGGCCACGGCCGGCGGCGTCGACCCGAACCAGCCCACGCCCTGGTACCAGGAGGCGTCCGGACTGACGCCGACCACGACGGACCCGCTGAAGGAGACCGGCCGCGGCGTGCCGGACGTGGCGGCACCCGCCGGCGGCAACCTCTACTACTTCACCCCGGCCGACGACCTGCAGAGCTTCGACAATCTAGGCGGCGGCACCAGCGCGTCCGCGCCGTTCTGGGCAGCGCTCGGCGCCCAGATCAATGCCGTGTTCGACGACCAGGGCCTGCCGCGCCTGGGCTACATGAACGACCTGCTCTATGTCGCCGCCACGGTGGCGCCAGGGGCCTTCAACGACATCCAGCTCGGCAACAACACCTCCAGCCACGTCAACGCGCCGCCGCTCGACGAGTTCTCGGACGAGACGCCGGTGCCGACCGGGTTTGGCTACGAGGCGGGTCCCGGCTACGACCTAGTGACCGGGCTGGGCTCGCCCAACGGGCTGCTCCTGACCCGGGCACTCACCACCATCGCGCACAGCCAGTCCGGCCCGGCGCAGCCGGGCGTGCTAGACCTGGACGATGGCAGCAGTGCCCTGGACCAGTCCCTCCTGCTGCAGCCTTCGCTGGCCGGAGCGTTGGATCTAGAGCTGCAGAGCGGCGGGGATGGCTATCGCTGGAACGGCGCACCCGGCTCGCCCCATGCCTGGAGCAGCCAATTCGCCCAGCAGGCCTTGCAGGGCGACTTCTCCGCGGACCTCGTCCGGCTGTTCGACGAGGCGAGCCAGGGCCAGGCGCTCCAGATCGATGCGAGGCAGGGCGACGAGCTCGGTGTCGGCATCGGTGGCGAGGACGCGGCCAGGTTCCGCGAGGCGCTCTCGAACGAGTACGGCTTCGTCGACTACACCACGGCCGACCTCGACAGCGCGCTGCGGGTGGCCCGTTCGGTCGCGGTCGCGGAGACCGCCGGCGATGCCGACGGCCAGGAGGCGGTGGTGCGCGTCCGCCAGAACGGCAAGCTGGAGTCCTCCCTGCTGTTCTACGAGGTCGACGACCTGCTCGGCACGATCGACGGCCTGGCGCCGGGCGATGCCGGCTATGCCGAGGCGAGCCTGGAGCGCGGCTACGAGACCGGGTCCGGCGAGCGCTGGATCAGCGGCCCAGGCTTTGGCGAATATCTCGAGACCAGCATCCTGGACGTGGACGACGGCGACCTGATCGCCATGCGGCTGAGCAACAAGGAGGGCGAGTTCTGGGGCTTCGCCCAGGCGAACGAGCCGGAGGATGGCCAGCAGGTGGCGCATCTTTGGAACTACGGCCTGAACACCTGGGGCTGGGAGGACATGCGGGGCGCCGACTTCGACTATAACGACATCGTCGTCCAGCTCGATTTCGTCAGCACGAGCGGCCGGGCGCTGGTCGCCTGACCGCCCGACACCGCTGCGTTCACGAGGTGAACCAGTCCGCCCGCACGCCCGTGGCCCCCACCAGCAGCACGTCGTGGCCGTTGACCAGGGCGAACGAGGTGTTGCCGGCGCTGGTGGTCGTCGATGCCAGGAACTGGCCGACGCTGTAGCCGCCGCGCAGGAGGATCTGGTCGATGCCGGCCTGGAAGTCGGTGATCCGGTCGCTGCCATCGGCGTCCGGCTCTAGGACGAACCGGTCGCGCCCGCTCCCGCCGGTCAGCACGTCATCGCCGGCTCCGCCGTTCAGCAGGTCGTCGTCGGCACCGCCGCCCAGCAAGTCGTCCCCGGCACCGCCCGCCAGGATGTCGTTGGCAGAGCCGCCATGGGCGACGTCGCTGCCGGCACCGCCGCCCAGCCGGTCCCGGCCGTCCCCGCCGAACAGCTGATCATTGCCGGCACCGCCGTCCAGCACGTCGGCGAGGCTGCCGCCATTGAGCAGGTCAGCACCGACATCGCCGAAGAGCTGGTCGCTGCCGCCCAAGCCTAGCAGCCGGTCGTCGCCACCATTGCCGATCAGCACGTCCGCGCCGTCGAACCCGGCCAGGACGTTGTCTGCCCCGTTGCCGGTGATGCGGTCGTTGCCGCTGCCGCCATTGGCGTTCTCGATGATCGTGCCGAACGCCGTGCGCAGGGAGCGTGGCAGTTCCGCGTAGTCGCCGTTCGGCCCCCACCAGGAATATTCCCAGCCCACCAGACTCCAGGCCCCCTGGCGCAAGTCGACCTGCACGTTGCGCACCTGATTGCCGAGATCGAGCAGGTCGGTGCCGCCGTCATCCACCAGCGTGGTCAGCATCAGCGGATCCTGTTCGAACCGGTACACGTCGTTGCCGGTGGCATGGGCGCGGGCGCCGTAGAGGAAGCGCAGCGCATCGACGTCATAGGCCGACAGCCCGTCCGGGAACACGAACGGCCAACTCCCGCTCGCCGGCGCGTCGCCGGGGAACACGCGGTAGCTCATCAGCGTGCCGCCCAGCCAGTCCTCGCCGAGCGCCATGCTCCGGCTGCCCTCATGGGGATGCTTCAGGCCCAGCGCGTGGCCGATCTCGTGCAGGGCGGTCATGTAGTCGCTGCCGCCCGGCAGGAGGTCCTCACTGGGCGTGCCGAACCACCAGGGCAGCCAGACGTCGCCCGCAACCGGGCTCTCGTGCGGCAGGAAGCTGTAGGCGCCGCCGGCACTGGCCGATTGGGCGAAGCGCAGGACGCCCACGCTGGCGGCACCGTCCGCGACCGGCACGAACCGGACGTCGACGAACTGCTCCACATGGTCGAGTGCTGCACGGATCGCGGCGCGCTGTGCGCTGCCCATCGTCACCACGTTGGCCGCGTCGACACTACCGTCATACTCGGCCGACCAGGTGGAGCCGGGCCCGGCAAAGCTGTAGCTGACCACCAGCCCGCTGCCGGCTTCCTCCGTACCGAGCCTGGTCCCGCCCAAAAGCGCGTTGCGCACCCGCTCGCCCGGATCGACTTGGTCGAGAATGAAGGTGAACGGGGTGGAAGCCCCGGTATGCACCGCGCCAAGCGCCTGAACCATGACTGAACCTATTGGCAAGAGGTCCTGTGGACCGGATATCTGCCCACGATCCTGCCATGCGTCGCGTCGCGCGAATACATCCTACGGGTCACAACCCTGAGGATAATATCCACCCCGCAGCTCACCGATCCGTGCGCAGGCGACCGAGCACCGTCACCGCGCTCTTGCCGCCGCTGCCGTTGGCTTTCGCCGCAAACCCTAGATGGGTCATGTCCGGGCTCAGCAGAACCTGGCCGGTCTCGGCACCGTCCAGCCACTGGCGGCTGAACCAGTCGGCATCGGCCGCATCGAGCTTGGCCCCGCAGCCGCTGCAGCCGGCCGAGCTCAAGGCCAGTGCAGCCCAGCGTTCTCGTTCCTCCGCCGGCAGCGCTGTGCCCAGGTCGTCCGCCGGCATGGCGGATTCGACTCCGGGCTCGGGGAGGACCGCGCCGGCCACGGCGTCCAGCACGTCGCTCGCGGCCAGTTCGGGCAGGCCACGCTGACCCCTGGCAGCGTTCACCAGCTCCAGCACCAGCGCCCCGGCTTCGTCCTGCGACACTGGCCGGGCCGGCTGGCCCTCTGCCTGCCCCGGCGAGCGGCTTGGCCCGGAGAAGGTCTGCACGGCCACCAGCCGGTCACCCTCCACGGCAATGCCGTAGCCGAACTGGTCCAGCTCGGGGGTGAGGAGGTTCTCCCGGTGCCCCGGGCTGTTCATCCACCCTTCCTGCAGCGCCTCGATGCGGGCCGCATCGATCTCGGCCGGGCAGCCAGTGCACTGGGCGAGGTTCTCGGCGACCACCCGCCCCTCCGGCCCACCATGCTCCCGGTAGCGGTCCTGGACGTTGCGCCCGTCAGGCGATTCGTGGGCGAAATAGTTCCGCGCCAGCATGTCGCGGGCATGCGCCTGGGCAGCCTGGTTCAGCGGTTCCGTCAGCTCTAGCGGCGCCAGCCCATGCTCGTCGCGGTCCGCGTTCGCCGCGACCAGGGCCTGCTCCCGCAGGGCCGGGAGATTGTCAGGGTCGGCGGCCAGGACCGGAGCTGCGCCCAGCAGCAGGAGGGCGATGGCCATGGTGGCCACCGGCCGCCAGCGCTGCGGCTGCTCGGTGAGCAGCCACAAAGTGTTACGGATCACCGAGCGGTCCAGCCGATGCCACCGCCAGCACGAACAGCACCACCCTGCCCCGCTTGGGTGTCATCATCACGCCTCTTCCCGCGTGGCTGCCCTTGCTTCGAGCAACGCCGGGGTTATGGGCCGGTTCCAGGGTCCGGACGGACCACCACACCTGCGGCCCGCCACGGGACCGCACTAGCCTACTGCTGTTGACCCTGCTGCGGCACGGCCTGATCGCCCAGCGCCTGCGACCAGTATTGGTCCAGCTCCTGCGCCCTGTCGCCCTGCCCGCGGAATTCCGGCGCCTGCTCCATGGCGTCCCGGCTCACCGGCAGGAGGATGGTCTCCAGGCCGGGCGTTGCCCGCAACTGGTTCCACGGTACCACCACGTCACGCGCACCCAGCCCGAGGAAGCCGCCGCTCGCGATCACCACATACCGGATCTGGCCGGTGGCTGGATCGACCACGATGTCCTCGACCTGCCCCAGATTCTCGTCCTGGGCGTTGCGGACATCGGTGCCGACCAGATCATCGGTCTGGACCGAGGCGGCCACCTCGTTGATCGGGCGCGCGTTCACGATCTGCTCCTGGCGCCAGCCGGTCACCTCGTCCGGGTTCACGCCCAGTTCCTGCAGCCGTCCGACATATTCCTCATAGACCGCCTGGGTCGCGTTCAGCACGGTCTGGCAGCCCTGCTGGTCGCCGCGCTGCGCCAGGATGCCGGCCGCCCGGTAAAGCGTGCCGATCTCCTCGGAGGGCCGCGTCTGCCAGCCAGTATCGCCCCACGGGGTCACGGGTGCCTGGGATGGCAAACCGGCCTCCTGGCCCGCACCGGCTGCGGCTCCGTCGACCGGGGGCGGTGTCGTCGCGGCCGTCCCGTCGCCGGCCGGCGGAGCGTCGACCGCCGGTGGGACATCGGCCGGCGTGGCGCCGCCGGCCGGAGCCATCGCGCCGGCCCCCAATCCGCCGCGCCAGCCCGAGAGCCAGTAACCCTCCTCCTGCATCCGCTGACCAAGGGCCTGCAGGTCATCGCGGCACTGCTGCGCCTGGGCGGAGCGGTCGCCCGTCTGCTGGTTCGGCGCCCCTTCGGTCTGCGCCATGGCGACGCCGGCCGAAGCCGCAGTCAGCAGTGCGGCGGCAGAGACGCTCATCAAGTCCATCTTCATGGCCTGACCTTCTCGGTAGAGTGTTCGCTCGGTGCACCCTGCAGGGCACACCATTTCCCAAACGCACAATCCTAACCGGTCCCAAAAATTTCTTCATCTATACATGCTGCTCTCGGCAGGCGGGGTCCCATGCCCGCGGATCCAGGCCTACCTCGCGGGGCGGGCCGGACGGACGGACGGACCGGCGCCCAGGAGTGAGGCGGCCACCGAGCAC
>NZ_WUJP01000568.1 GCF_009806515.1 Geminicoccus flavidas
ACGCGGTGCCTTCCCGCTTGCGCCACAAGTAACCAACCGGTTATGTAGCTTCACCGCTTGCGGTCATGACAGAACGAATCAGGGAGGCGAGACCGATGGAATCGCTCGGGAGCATTTTCGAACGGGCCAAGCTGGAGCGGCGCCGGCTGCTCCTCACCTCGCTGGCGGGCCTGGGTGCCGCCGGCATGACCGGTCTCGCCGGCAGGCGCGCCTTCGGCCAGGACCAGCCGCAGCTCGCCAACTCGCTGCGCTCGCTCACCAACCCCTACCATGCCTCGTTCGCCAAGGGCGGCGAGATGTTCGCCCAGTCGGTGGGCGCGCCCTACGAGGTGCTGGTCACCGAGGGCAACAGCGAGAAGGGCATCGCCGACGTGCGGGCGCTGCTCGCCAAGTCCGGCGGCAATCTGGCGCTGTGCATCGACCCGAACGACACGCCGGACACCCGCGTGATCGTCGAGGCCTGCGCCAAGGCCGGGGCGTCCGTGGTGACGATCTGGAACAAGCCGGCTGACCTGCACCCCTGGGACTTCGACCCGAACTACGTCGCCCATATCAGCTTCGACGGCGCACCCTACGGCAAGCTGATGGCGGAGACGCTGATCGAGAAGATGGGCGGCTCGGGCGGCATCGTGGCCCTGGGCGGCATCTTCAACAACACCCCGGCAATCGAGCGCAAGCAGGGCCTGGACGAGGCGCTGGCCGCCAATCCCAATGTTCAGCTGCTGGACTTCCAGGTGGCCGACTGGCTCGAGACCAAGTCCTTCGAGATCACCCAGGCCTGGCTGACCCGGTTCGGCTCGGACATCAAGGGCATCTGGGCCGCCAATGACGGCATGGCACTCGGTGCCATCGAGGCGCTGCGCGCCGAGGGCCTGGCCGGCGAGATCCCGGTCACCGGCATCGACGGCATCCGGCAGGCGGTCGACGCCATCAAGTCCGGCGAGATGGTCGGCACAGTCGACTGGGATCCGATCTGGGTCGGCGGCATGGGCCTCTCGATCGCGTATCACGCCCACACCAAGAAAATCGACATCGCCAAGGAGCCGCATCTGCACCGCGAGTTCTATGGGACCGGTGTGCCGATCACCTACAAGAACATCGACGAGTACATCGCGAACTACATCGAGAAGACCCCGACGATCGACTGGAACGATCTGTGGGGCCGGGTCTCCGGTCAGATCCGCGCCGGCTGAGTCCGTCCTTCGCCGGCGGCGCTCCGCCGGCGAAGGCCCCTCCTGTTCCGCCACAGATCAGGTTAGCGAACCGTAGATGGCCGCCTCCGCTATCCGCCTGCCGCCCGCCTCCCGCACGGAAAGACTGCGCGCGTTCACCCCGGTGATCGTCCTGGTGGTGGTCTTCGCCGTGATCGGGGCGATCGCTCCCGCCTTCTTGTCGATCGACAATCTCGTGCGGATCATGAACGCCTCGGCGATCCCGCTCTGCCTGGCGCTGGGCGCCACCTTCATCATCCTGATGGGCTCGATCGACCTGTCGGTCGAGGGCGTGGTGGCCATGGGGGCGGTCGTGACGGCGCTGCTGGTCGCCAACGGCGCGAATGCAAACGATCTGGGCTTTCTCGCCATTCCCCTCGTGCTGCTGATGGGCGCGGCGTTCGGCTTCGTGAACGGCGTCGTCCATGTGAAGCTGCAGATCCCGTCCTTCATGGTGACGCTCGGCATGAGCTTCATCGCGATCGGGATCGCGACCGTGATGCTGGCCGGCGAGCGGGTCCGCATCACCGACACGACCTTCCGCGAGCTGGCGCTTGGCCGGGTGCTGGGCATCCCGATGGGGGTATGGATCGCGCTCGCGGCGACGTTGGTGGCCTATGTGATCCAGACCCGCACCCGGCTCGGGCGCTGGATCTTCGCCGTGGGCGGCGGCGAGGACATCCTGCGCCTGACCTCGGTGCCGGTCGGCCGCGTGCGGATCCTGGCCTTCACCCTGGCCGGCGTCTTCTACGGCCTGGGCGGTATCCTGTCGGCCGCCCAGCTCGGCCAAGGCCATGCCCTGATGGGCCAGGGCCGCCTGTTCACCACCATCACTGCGGTCGTGGTCGGCGGGACGTCGCTGATGGGCGGCCAGGGCGGCGTGCAGAACACGCTGGTGGGCGTGCTGATCGTGGTGGGCCTGGCCAACGGCATGGTGCTGATGGGCGTGCCCCCTTATGTCCAGACCGGCGTGCAGGGCGTGCTGATCATCGCCGCGGTGGCACTCGCGGTCGACCGCAGCCGGGCGAGGATCATCAAATGAGCGCTGGCAGCCGGACGGCGGCACTGGAGTTGGTGGGCGTCGACAAGCGCTTCCCGGGCGTCCACGCCCTCAAGAATGTCAGCCTGGAGGTGCGTCCGGGCGAGGTGGTCGGCCTGATCGGCGAGAACGGCGCCGGCAAGTCGACCCTCATGAAGATCCTGTCCGGCGTGTACCAGCCGGACGGCGGCGAGATCCGTCACGACGGCAAGAAGGTGGTGCTGCGCAGCCCGATCGACGCGGCTGCCAACGGCATCGGCATGGTCCACCAGGAACAGTCGCTCCTGACCAATCTGACGGTCGCGGAGAACATCTGGCTGGGCAAGGAGAAGCCGTTCCTCAAAGGCCGGCTGATCGACCACAAGGCCATGGCCGCGGCGGCGCGTCGCCAGCTCGAGAAGGTCCAGCTCGACATCGACCCTACGGTCGTCACCGAGAAGCTGAGCTTCGCCCAGCGGCAGATGGTCGAGCTCGCCAAGGTGCTGACCCTCGAGGAGGAGATCGAGGGCCATCTTGTGATCATGCTGGACGAGCCGACCTCCGTCCTGGAGCAGGCCGAGATCGACATCCTGTTCGCAAGGGTGCGGGCACTGCGCGACCGCGCCTCGTTCGTGTTCGTCAGCCACCGGCTCGACGAGATCCTGGACCTGTCGGACCGGGTCTATGTGATGAAGGACGGCGCGGTGGTGGCCGAGATGCCATCGGCCGACGCCGACACCGAAAAGCTCCATTCCCTGATGGTCGGCCGCTCGCGTAATGCCGAGTACTACAAGGAGAACCGGCAGAAGCCGTATCGGCCCGAGGTGGTGATGGCAGCGAGCCGCCTGACGCTGGCCGGCGCCTACGAGGGGATCGATTTCGAGCTGCATGCCGGCGAGGTGCTGGGCATTGCCGGGGTGATCGGTTCCGGCCGCGAGGAGCTGGCCCGCACGCTGGGCGGGCTGGCCCCGGCAACCGGCGGCGAGCTCACCGTGTTTGGCCGGCCGGCACGGCTGGCCACGCCCGGCGAGGCCGTGTCGCTCGGCATCGGCTACGTGCCGCGTGAGCGCCGGGTCGAGGGGATCGTGGGCTTTTTGCCGGTGGTCGCCAACATCACGCTGGGCAACCTGCGCGCCGTGACCAGAGGCGGGCTGATCGACCATGCCAAGGAACGCACGACCGCGGAGACCTGGGTCAAGCGCCTAGCGATCAAGACGCCCACCATCCGCACCCTGGTCATGAACCTGTCGGGCGGCAACCAACAGAAGGTGGTGCTAGCCAAGTGGATCAATGCCGGGGCGAAGATCATCGTGCTGGACCACCCGACCCGCGGCCTGGACGTCGGTGCGAAGGAGGAGGTCTACGAGCTGGTGCGCTCCATCACCGCCGATGGCGTCGCGGTAGTTCTGACCTCCGACACGCTGGAGGAGACCATCGGCCTGTCGCACCGGATCATCGTGATGAAGGACAAGCGGGTGACCGAGCGCTTCGAGGCCTTGCCGGGCGGCAAGCCCGACCAGCTCGACCTGATCCGGCACATGGTCTGAAGGGAGTGACCGGCCGATGAATCCCGCTGCCGCCGCCCGCCTGCGCGACGTTGCACCGATCCTCACCCTGATCCTGCTGGTGCTGGTGGTCGGCATCGGCAGCCGGGGCTTTTTGTCGCCTGAGACCCTGCTGGTCCTGGCCGCCGACACCTCGACCCTGTTCATCATGGCCGCCGGCATCACCTTCGTGATCCTCCTCGGCGGCATCGACCTGTCGGTGCAGGCGGTGGCTAGCATGTGCAGCGTGATCATGGCCCTGCTCCTGCCGAGCCTGGGCTATGGCGCCTTCCCGGCGGCCCTGGCCGCCGGCGCCCTGCTGGGCCTCGCCAACGGCTTGGCGTTCACCCGGCTGCGCGTGCCCTCCTTCATCAGCTCGCTGGCGGTGGGCGGCATCGCCACCGCGCTGGCCCTGGCGTTTTCGGGCACGCGCTCGATCCCGATCGGCGAGGAGTTGCGCCACGCCTATCTCTGGTGGATCACCGGCCGGATGCTGGGCATTCCCGCCGAGATCTGGCTGGGCCTGATCGTGCTGGCCATCTGCCTGTTCGTGGAGCGCTACACCCTGTTCGGCCGCTGGAGCCTGGCGGTCGGTGCCGGCGAGCCGGCGGCAGTCGCCTCGGGCGTGCCGGTGG
>NZ_WUJP01000569.1 GCF_009806515.1 Geminicoccus flavidas
CGCTGGTCAAGCTCCTGGCCTGCGTCGTCTCGGCCACGCTCGCCGCCTTTGCCGGCATGGTGCTGGGCGGCCGGCTGGTCGCCGGCTCACCGACTCTCGCCAACGAGTTCCTGCTGCCGGCTGTGGCCGCGGTGGTGGTGGGCGGCACCGCGCTCACCGGCGGGGTCGGCAGCGTCTGGCGCACCCTGATCGGTGCGCTGATCGTCTCGGTCGTGCGGGTCGGCATGACCTTTTTGGGCGTGGACGTGTTCGTCCAGCAGATCGTGCTGGGCATCGTCCTGATCCTGGCGGTCTGGATCACGATCGACCGCGCCAAGATCCCGATCGTGAAGTGACCCGATCGTGAGGTGAGTTGAGGCAAGGCTAACAAGGTTGCGGTTGTCGCTTCGGGCCGCTCTGGCTATTGGCGGCCGACACCCGTGGCTGCGCAGC
This sequence comes from Geminicoccus flavidas, assembly GCF_009806515.1. Classification (GTDB taxonomy): domain Bacteria; phylum Pseudomonadota; class Alphaproteobacteria; order Geminicoccales; family Geminicoccaceae; genus Geminicoccus; species Geminicoccus flavidus. The sequence goes on from NZ_WUJP01000569.1 coordinate 433, forward strand.
CCAACAGCGCCGCCGTGACAAGCTGCCTTGGACATTTTCGTCAATGGATCGGCCGCTCAGGCTCGCGCTCGGGAGCATCGCCATTGGCGTGATCGTCCTCGGGCTGAAGTACTACGCCTACGTCATCACCGGGAGCGTCGCGCTCTACTCCGATGCGCTGGAGAGCATCATCAACGTCGCCACGGCGGTCGCCGCATTCTTTGCGGTGCGCCTGGCGGCGGTGCCGCCCGATGCCAACCATCCTTATGGCCACCACAAGGCCGAATATCTCTCTGCCGTGCTGGAAGGCGTCCTGGTCATCCTGGCCGCCCTGTCGATTCTGCGCGAGGCCTATGCCGGCTGGCTGGCGCCTGCCCCGCTGGACGCGCCCTGGCGAGGCCTTCTAGTCAACGGCTTTGCCGCCGCGATCAACGCGGTCTGGTGCTCGATCCTGTTCCGCTACGGGCGCCGCTGGCGCTCGCCGGCCCTGGTCGCCGACGCGCGGCATCTTTGGACCGACGTGATCAGCTCGGCCGGCGTGATCCTGGGCGTAGCGCTGGTGCCGTTCACCGGCTGGGCCCGGCTGGACCCGGTGCTGGCGGCCCTGGTCGCCCTGAACATCCTGTGGACCGGCTGGCGGCTGATGCGGGATTCGATCGGCGGGCTAATGGACGAGACTGTCTCGCCGGAAACGCTCGCCCATGTGCGCCAGGTGATCTCGCAGCATGCGGAGGGTGCCCTGGAGGCACACGACCTGCGCACCCGCCATGCCGGGCGCATGATCTTCCTCCAGTTCCATCTGGTGGTGCCCGGCTCCATGACGGTATCCGAATCCCATGCCTTGTGCGACCGGATCGAAGCGGCCCTGCGCGAAGGCTTGAAGGATGTTGTCATCGATATTCATGTGGAACCGGAGGAAAAGGCGAAGCATCCTGGCGGCGTCCCGGTGCTTTGACCTCGAGGAGATCCGGATTGTCCGCCCGTCGTCGTCCGCAGGCGAGGGCCCGAGCCTGCGGTGGCCTGACGCTGGCCTTGGCCGGCTGCAGCCTGGCCGCCCTGAACGAGCCGCTCAACTTCGCGACGGCCTGCCGGACCGAGACGGCACTCGAGATGGCGCAGCGCTCGAGCGCCAGCGAGGGCGTGGTCGACCCGATCCTCGGCAAGGTCGCCGAGCTGGTGGTCCTGAAGGATGCCGGCCGGGCCACCGCCTATACCCGAGCACGCGACAAGCTGCTGGCCGAGCATGACGGCATGACCGTCGCGCAGATCGACGAGGCGGTCGATTCCAAGGTCAAGGAGATCCGGGAGGCTCGGGCACGTGCCACCGGCAAGGCGACCTGCTGACCCACACCTCCGCCTCAAGGGCGGCGCAAATAGCTCAGGATCGTCTCGACCATGACCACGCGCCGCTTCTCCATCTCCGCCTCCGCGCCCAGGTCGATCCCGTAGATCACCGAGAGCGTCCAGCGGTTGTTGAGGTAGTAGAAGCCCAGCGCTGCGATCGAGGTGTAGAGCTGCTTCGGGTCGATGCCCTCCCGGAACACGCCCTTGGCCACGCCGCGTGCCAATAGTTCGTCGATCAGCGCCACGAACGGCGAGTGCATCTCGCGGATCTTCTTGCTGCGCTTGAGGTAGCGTGCCTGGTGGATGTTCTCCGTCACGATCAGGCGCAGGAGCTCGGGGTTCTGCCGGTAGTAGTTCCAGGTGAACTCGATCAGGGCCACGAACGCGTCCTCGGGCTCGCGGCCGGCAAGATCGACCAGCCGCTCGGCCCGGCGCAGGTCGCCATAGGCCTCCTCCAGCACGGCGAGGTAGAGGTCCTCCTTGCTCTTGAAATAGTGGTAGATCATCCGCTTGTTGATCTTGGCCCTGGTTGCGATCGCGTCGACCCGCGCCCCCGCCAGCCCCTTTCGGGCGAACTCGCTCTTGGCAGCGGCCAGGATCCGGGCACTGGTCAGCTTGGGGTCGCGCAGGCGCAGCACCTTGGCAGATCGCCCCTCGCCCTTGCCCTTGCTCAGGGTGGCCGGCTCGGCCTCGCTGCTGCGCGTCATGCGCCGTCTTCCTCGCTTCCATGGCCGCGGTTCGCAAAGATCCCGCCGTGCGCAAGCCTAGCAACTCGCCACGCGACGGTCTTGTAGGAACGAACCAGTCCGTTACCTTGTCGGTCACGGTGGCCGGCCGGACGCACCGGCACGACCCCCGACGGAGGCACGACCAGGCATGGTCACGACACCCGCGCGGCGCTGCAGGCTCGCACTCAACACCGCCACGCTGGGCTTCAGGCACACGCTGCCGGAGATCGTGGCGGCGCTGGCTGACCGCGGCATCTCGGGCATCGCGCCCTGGCGGCGCGAGCTCGTGGACACGCCGCCGGCCGAGGCCCGCCGCCGCTTCGAGGATGCCGGCCTCGCCGTCACCTGCCTGTGCCGGGGCTCGTACCTGACCTTCACGTCGGAGCAGCAGCGCACCGCCATCCTGGAGGACAACCGTCGCGCGATCGATGAGGCGGCGGCACTGGGTACATCCGTGCTGTGCATGGTGGTGGGCGGCCTGCCCGAGGGGATGCAGGATCTCCGCTTGGCACGACGGCAGGTCACCGAGCAGTTGGCCGCCCTCGTGCCTCATGCTCGGGCGCACGGGGTGCGACTGGCACTGGAGCCTTTGCACCCGATGTACGCGGCAGACCGCTCCTGCGTCTCGACCCTGGCGCAGGCGTTGGACATCTGCGACCAGGTCGGGCCGGAGCTGGGCGTGATGATCGACGCCTACCATCTGTGGTGGGACCCGGACTTCGCGGCCGGGCTCGCCCGTGCCGGGGCCGGCCGGCTGCTGGGCTGGCAGATCTGCGACTGGCGGGTGCCGACCCGCGACCTCCTGCAGGACCGGGCGATGATCGGCGACGGTGTCATCGATCTGGCCCGGATGCACCGGGAGGTAGCCGCAGCCGGGTGGCGGGGCATGGTAGAGGTCGAGATCTTCTCGGCGCTCGACTGGGACCAGCGGCCGATGACGGAAACGCTGGATGTGCTGTGCACCCGCTTTGCGCGGCTGGCGCTCCCCGACCCGGCCGACCTGCTGCCATAGCGGCGCCGCCGTCCAGCACGGGCGGCCGCGGCATCAGGCGGGCAGGATTTTGTTCATGAGCGACGATCGGCACGCACCTGCCGCCAGATCGGCCTGAGCATGCTGCCTGGCGACGGTGGTGGCACGACGTCGGCTGATCGGGCTAGATCGATCTGCCGGTGCCAGCCGGACCATCCAGGGAAGTCGCGCCTCATGCAGTATCGCCAGCTCGGCCGGTCCGGCCTTCGCGTCTCCGTTCTGACCCTCGGCACCATGACCTTCGGCGGTGCCGGCGCCTTTGCCAAGACCGGGTCGACCGACGCCGCGGGTGCCCGCCGTCTGGTCGACCTCTGCCTCGATGCCGGGGTGAACCTCTTCGACACCGCCGATGTCTACTCCAGGGGCCAGGCCGAGGAGATCCTGGGACAGGCGGTGCAGGGCCGGCGCGACCAGGTGCTCCTGACCACCAAGGCGCGCTTTTCGATGGGCGATGGTCCCAATGATGCCGGCTCCTCGCGCCAGCACCTGATCCAGGCCTGCGAGGCGAGCCTGAAGCGCCTCGGCACCGACTATCTCGACCTCTACCAGCTCCATGAATGGGACGGGCAGACCCCGCTGGACGAGACCCTGCGCGCCCTGGACGACCTCGTCAGCGCCGGCAAGGTGCGTTATGTCGGCGTGTCGAACTTTTCCGGCTGGCACCTCATGAAGATGCTGGCCACTGCCGAGGCCGACCATCTGGTCCGGCCGGTCAGCCAGCAGATCCACTACACGCTGCAGGCGCGCGAGGCCGAATACGAGCTGGTGCCGGTTGCGGTGGACCAGGGGGTGGGCATCCTGGTTTGGAGCCCGCTGGCCGGCGGCCTCCTGTCCGGCAAGTACCGGCGCGGCCAGGCGATGCCGGAAGGGACGCGCCACCTGGCCAACTGGGGCGAGCCGCAGGTCCATGACCAGGACCGGCTCTACGACATCGTCGACGTGCTGGTGGAACTCGCCGATGCGCGGGGCGTGCCGCCGGCCCAGCTGGCGCTGGCCTGGCTGCTGGGTCGACCTGGCGTGGCCTCGCTGGTGATCGGCGCACGCACCGAGGCCCAGCTCCTGGCCAACCTCGCGGCGGCCGAGCTGGAACTTAGCGCGGAGGAACGCCGCCGCCTGGACGAGGTGAGCGCCGTCCCCTTGCCCTACCCCTACTGGCACCAGGCCAAGACCGCCAAGGACCGGCTCTCGCCCGCGGACCTGACGCTGCTGGGGCCACACCTGCCCGGCTGACCGGGGCATCCGGAACAAGTGCAGTCCCTGCCGGGCGGACAAC
>NZ_WUJP01000570.1 GCF_009806515.1 Geminicoccus flavidas
CGGATGCTCATGGCGGTGCCGTGGATCGTGCGCAGGCGGACCGCCTGACGGGTTCGTCCGCCAGACTATTCCGGCCGCTCGGCCGCTGGCGCGCCAAGACAGTATCTATGGGCTTTCCAATGCCAGGGCCGCCATAAGCACGGCGCGTATCCGGTAAACTGCGCTTGGCAGCAGGCCGGGCGTCATGTCATGACAGCTTGGCAAGCCGGTCATCGCGTGTGGTGGTCCCGGCAGCCAGCGGGGGCTGGATCCGTGCGCGCGTTTCTCGTCCATCACGGCCGCCGGACGGCCGGGTGCGGTGTGGCCCCAGGCCAAAGGCGCAGCGCGTGCGCTGGCTGAGGCGGGCGATCCCGCACCTGGTCCTGATCCCGTTCTCGCTGGCCGTCGTCTTGCCGCTGCTCTGGCTCCTGCGGGTCAGCCTCACCGACCGCCGCACCGCCTATCAGATCCCGCCAGAATGGAGCACGCCCCATCTCGGCAACTATGTCGAGATCTTCACCGCCTACCCGTTTGCCTCCTGGTTCTGGAACAGCTTGAGCGTGGCGCTGATCTCGACGGCGATCGCCTTGCCGCTCGCGACCATGCTGGCCTTCGCGTTCGCCCGCTACAACACCGGCAGGGCGCCCTTGCGTCTCTCGATCCTGGCGAGCCAGATGCTGCCGCCGATCGTGATGGTGCTGCCCCTGTTCGCGGTGTTCCTGGGCGCTGGCCTACTGAACAGCCGGACCGCCGTGGTGATCGCCCATGTCGGCATGAACCTGCCCTTCCTCGCCTGGATGATGATCGCCTTTTTCGAGGGCGAGGTGCGCCAGCTCGAGGAAGCGGCGCGGGTAGAGGGTGCCACGCGCTTCCAGGCCTTCTGGAAGGTGGCGGTGCCGGTGGCGGCTCCCGGCCTGCTGGCAGCGGCCCTGCTGGCCTTCATCATGTCCTGGAACGAGTTCCTGTTCGCCCTGATCCTGACCGGCAAGCGCACCGCCACACTGCCGGTCGGCCTGTCCACGCTCGACACCCATCGCGGCGTCGAGATCGCCCTGCTGGCCGCCGCCAACATGGTGGCGATCCTGCCGGTCTTCCTGCTGATGCCGTTCCTGCGGCGCTATCTGATCAAGGGTTTGTCGCTTGGCGCATTGAAGTAACCCGAAGTTTCGAGGGAGCCCATAATGAAGAAGTTCCTGCTCGCGAGCAGCATGCTGATCGCTTCTGCGTTCGGCGCGGAGGCGCAGACCATCAACATCCTGATGGAAAGCGTGCCAGACACGCGCTACGTCCAGGAGATGCTGCCGGAGTTCAAGGAGAAGACCGGCATCGACGTGCAGCTCGAGGTCGTGAACTACGCCGAGATGCACACCAAGCTGGTCCCGCAGCTGGTGGCACCCGAGGGCTCCTACGACGTCGTCATCGTCGACTTCTACTGGGTGGGCGAGTTCACCAAGGCCGGCTGGCTGCAGCCGCTCGACGAGCGGATCAAGGCGGACAACTTCCCGGTCGACAACTACATCCCCTCGATCATGGAGCTGACCGGCCGGGTCGACGGCACCACCCTGATGCTGCCGTTCTACAACTACGCGATGGGGCTGACCTACCGGAAGGATCTGCTGGAGGACCTCAAGCACCAGGAGGCGTTCAAGGCCAAGTATGGCCGGGAGCTGAAGGTGCCGACCGAGTGGCCGGAATATCTGGACCAGGTGAAGTACTTCTCCGAGGACGCTGGGATCGAGGGCTTCAAGGGCGTGGTCAACCAGGGCCAGCGCCCCGACCCGATCTCGATGGAGTGGTCGAACTACCTGTTCGCCAATGGCGGCCGCTACTATGATCCGGAGACCTGGCAGCCGACCCTGGCCACTCCGGAAGGCATCGCCGCGCTGACCCAGTATCGCGACAACATCCAGAAGTACGGCCCGATCGGGGCCGCCAACTTCAGCTTCGACGACGCCTTCAACGTCGCGGCGCAGGGAAAGGCCTACTCGTATCTGACCTTCAACATGTTCCGCCCGGTCTATGACGATCCGGCCAGCTCGCAGGTGGTCGGCAAGATGGAGATCGCCCCGGTGCCGGGTGGCGGCCTGAACGGCTCCTGGGGCTGGGCGATCCCGAAGTCCTCGCCCGATCCGGACGCGGCCTGGGAGTTCATCAAGTTCATCGAGAGCCCAGAGATCGCTAAGAAGCGCGCCCTTCTGGGTGGTGCCGCCACCCAGAAGCAGATCTACGAGGATCCGGAGCTGATTGAGAAATACTCCTACTACCCGCAGCTGGGCGAGCTGCTGGCCTATGCCCAGAACTTCCCGGTCTTCACCTACACGCCGGCGTTCGTTGACGTGCTTGGCCGCGAGCTGAGCCTCGCGGTGACCGACGGCAAGGACCCGAAGGAGGCGCTGGAGCAGGTGGACAAGGAATTCGCCGAGCTCCTGCGCAAGGACGGCAAACTGCAGTGATCTGCGTGGGAGCTGCCACCTTCGCGGCGGCAGCTCCCACACTCCGAGCCGGCCCGCCCGCGGTGGACGGTCAACCCTCGCCCCAGCCCGAAGACAAACTGTTCATGACCGCCGCAATCGCGCAGCGTGACCGCTGGTTCGGCTTCGCCATGACCCTGCCGGGCCTGTTCGCCCTGGTCCTGGTCGTGCTGTTCCCGATCCTGTTCACGCTCTGGACCAGCACCTCCGACTTCACCCTGCTGAAGCCGTCCAACGACGCCTTTGTTGGCCTCTCCCACTACACCCAGGCCTTCGCCACGCCCGAGTTCCGCCACGCGCTCTCGGTGACCCTGGCCTTCGTGGTCGCGGTGGTGATCCTGGAGTTCCTGGTGGGGTTTGCGGTGGCGCTCGCCCTCGACAAGGTCGAGCACGGCAAGGCCGTCTATTACTTGATCCTCCTGTTCCCGCTCCTGATGAACCCAATCGTGGTCGGCCTCATCTGGAAGATGTTCCTCCACCCCACGCTCGGCATCGTCAACTACGTGCTGAGCCTGGTGGGCATCCCGCCGGTGGACTGGCTGGGCGTGCCGGACAATGCCTTTTGGACCGTCGTCGCGGTCGACATCTGGCACCAGGTCTCGTTCATGATCGTGCTGCTCCTGGCGGGCCTCGCGTCCCTGCCGAAGGAGCCCTACGAGGCGGCGCGGCTGGAAGGGGCCGGCACGATCCGCTGCTTCTTCTGGATCACCCTGCCGCTGATGCGCCCGGTGATCGTGGTGACGCTGTTGATCCGGCTGATCTTCGCGGTGAAGACCTACGACATCATCTACATCATGACCCGCGGTGGTCCCGGACAGGCCACCGAGCTGGTCAGCTACTACATCTACCGCCGCGCCTTTGTCGGCCTGGACGTGTCTCAGGCCAGCGCCATGGCGGTCATCCTGCTCCTGGCGGTCCTGGCGCTCACTGCCTGGCTCCACCGCTACATGCGCTCCTTGGCCCAGTGAACATGACCGAGATCCGCCTCGCCAACGTCACCAAGACCTATGCCGGCGGCCAGACCGCCGTGGACGCGGTCGACCTCACCATCCATGATGGCGAGTTCTTCGTCCTGCTGGGCCCGTCGGGCTGCGGCAAGTCGACCACGCTGCGCATGATCGCCGGGCTGGAGCCGATCTCGTCCGGCGACCTGTTCATCGGCGAGCGCCGGATGAACGAGGTCGACCCCAAGGACCGCGACTTGGCCTTCGTCTTCCAGAACTACGCGCTGTTCCCGCATCTGACCGTGAAGGGCAACCTGACCTTCGGCATGAAGCTGCGTGGGGTGCCGGGGCCGGAGCAGGAGCGGCGCTTGGCCGAGGTCACGGTCATGTTGGGCCTGGCACCTTATCTGGACCGCAAGCCCGGCCAGCTCTCCGGTGGCCAGCGGCAGCGCGTGGCGCTTGGCCGGGCGCTGCTGCGCGACCCGGTGGCGTTTTTGCTCGACGAGCCGCTCTCCAACCTGGACGCCAAGCTGCGCGCGCAGATGCGCACCGAGCTGGTCAAGCTGCACCGCCGGGTCGGCCGCACCATCATCCATGTCACCCATGACCAGATCGAAGCCATGACCATGGCCGACCGGATCTGCATCATGCATGACGGCAAGGTCGCCCAGGTCGGGGCGCCGATGGAGGTCTATCGCAACCCGGCCGACACCTTCGTCGCAACCTTCACCGGCAGTCCGCCCATGAACCTGGTGCAGGGCCGGCTGGAAAATGGCGCGGTGCATTTCGCCGAAGCCACCCTGCCGCTCGATGCCAGGACAGGTGCCGGCGAGGTGACGGTCGGGTTCCGCCCGGAGGACCTGAGCCTCGCGGCCCTGCCTAACCGCCTGCCAATCCAGGCGAGCGTGGTTGCGGTCGAGACACTGGGTGCGGACGCCATCCTAGTGGCGAGCCTCGCCGGCGGGCAGGAGATCGGGATGCGGGTTGCGGCCGACACCCAGCTGGAGCCCGGCAGCCCAGTATCGGTCCATCTCGACCCCAACCGGCTGCGCCTGTTCGACCGTCAGACCGGCAAGGCGATTGCCCGGATGGCTTGAGCTGAGCCTAGCGGGGGATCCGGCAGCCGATCTGGGGGTTTTGCCCCTGGAATGACCTGTGCAGGCCGCAGGAGCCCCGGCGGCGACGGCTGGAGACGCCATGCCCTTGCTGACGACGCCCGCCACCACGCTGCAACATCGCCCTCGCCCATCCTGGCCCCGCCAGGTGCTGCTTGCTGGCGTGGCTGCCCTGGGAGCGCTCGCACTCTACCATCACACCAGCGCCCGCAGGGCCGAGCGGGAGAACCCGCCGGAGGGCCACTTCATCGAGGTGGACGGCGTCCGCCTGCATTATGTGGAGCGCGGCTCGGGCGAGCCGGTCGTGCTGTTGCACGGCAATGGTGCGACGGTGCAGGACTTCGAGGTCAGTGGCGTGCTCGACCAGGCGGCGAAGCGCTTTCGCGTCATCGCCTTCGACCGTCCAGGCTATGGCTACAGCCAGCGGCCGCGCGGGCGCATGTGGACGCCATCGGCCCAGGCCCGGTTGCTGGCCAAGGCCTTCACCCGGCTCGGGATCCGGCGCCCGATCGTGCTGGGACATTCCTGGGGAGCGCTGGTGACAATGGCGCTCACGACCGAGCGCCTCGCCGACCTCCGCGCGGTCGTCCTGGTATCGGGCTATTATTTCCCGAGCTGGCGCCGCGACGTGCTGTTCCTGGTCCCGGCCGGGATTCCGGTCCTGGGTGACCTGCTATGCCACACCGTCCTCCCGCTGGCAGGCCGCATCTTCGGGCCAAGCTTCATCGCGCGGATCTTCGCGCCGGCGCCCGTACCGGCGTCGTTTCGGGCCTTTCCGGTCAGGATGTCGCTACGACCTTCGCAGCTCCGGGCCAGCGCCGAGGAGACGCTGCTGATGGAGCCGGCCGCCGCGATCCTGTCGCGTCGCTACCATCAGGTCGCGATCCCGGCCGTCATCATCTCGGGCGACGGTGACCGCCTCGTCGACGCCGGAGCGCAGTCCGGGCGGCTGCACCAGATCCTCGCCCAGAGCAGCTTCGACCTGATGCAGGGCGCCGGGCACATGCCCCATCATCTCGCACCCGGGCTGATCGTTGCCGCGATCGAGCGTGCCGCCGGATTGGCTGGGGGTCCTTTGCTCAGAACCGCTTCATCGTAAGCCCGCCATCCACCGCGATCGCCTGGCCGACCGTGTAGGGCAGGTCGCCCGAGGCGAGCGTAGCGATGCACCGCCCGACCTCGTCCGCCTCGCCCCAGCGCGGCATGGGCGCGCCGTCGTCAGCGAAGAAGGCGTCATACTTGGCGGTCGAGGGGGCGGTCATCGGGGTGCGGATGATGCCGGGGCGGACCTCGTAGACGCCGATCCCGTGCGGGGCCAGGCGGGCGGCGAACAGCCGGGTGACCATGCTGGCGGCGGCCTTGCTGACACAGTACTCGCCCCGGTTGATCGAGACGGCCTCGGCATTGCTCGACGTGGTGACCACGATCGAGCGGTGGCGGTTCACCACAGCGTCGCTCGCCAGCAGATGGCGTGCGAAGTGCTGCAGGAGAAAGAACTGGCCGCGGGTGTTAACCGCCATGCAGCGGTCGAAGCTTTCTACGCCAACGTCGAGCAGGTCGCCCCGGACCATGACCGACACGCCGGCATTGGCCACCAGGCAGTCCAGGCGGCCGAACGCCTGCAGCGCCGCGGCGAGCAGGTCCGGCTGGCCGGCGAGGTCGGCGACGTCGCCATGCACCACCGCTGCCCGTCCGCCAGCGGCCGCGACCGCCTGGCGAGCCTCCTCCGTGTCGTCGGCTCGGGTTCGTTCGTGCAAGACCACATCGAAGCCGCGACCGGCCAGCGCCACGGCGGCGGCCTTGCCGATACCACGACCGGAGCCCGTGACCCAGGCGACGGGGCGGCCGGTCACCAGGTCGCTCCCTTCAAGAGCTCGCGGGCGATGATGGTGCGCTGGATCTGGTTGGTGCCCTCGTAGATCTGGCAGATCTTGGCGTCCCGGTAGAGCCGCTCCACCTCGTAGCCCTTCACGTAACCGGTCCCACCGAACACCTGCACCGCGTCGGCCGAGCGC
>NZ_WUJP01000571.1 GCF_009806515.1 Geminicoccus flavidas
GCCACCGCCACGTCACCGGCCATGCATTTGGCCATCGAGCAGGCCATGTTGGCGCCGGGATCACCGTTCTCCAGCTTCACCGCGGCATCCCAGGTCAGCAGACGCGCTGCCTGGATGTCCTTGGCCATGTCGGCGAGCAACCATTGCAGGCCCTGGAACTCGGCGATCGGCTGGCCGAACTGCCGGCGCTGCTGTGCCTGGGCGAGTGCCGCCTCCAGCCCGGCCTGGGCGATGCCCACCGCCAGCGCGGCGATGCCAACCCGGCCCTTCTCCAGCACGCTCATCATGATGTGGAAGCCCCGCCCTTCCGGGCCCAGCAGCGCGTCCTCGGGCAGTTCCACCCCGTCGAAATGCAGGGCGCCTACCGGCGAGCCGCGCTGGCCCATCTTGTGCTCCTTGGTCCCGCGCGAGAAGCCAGGGCTGGCAGCGTCCACGATGAAGATGCTCATGCCCCGGTGGCCGGCCGCCTTATCGGTGCGGGCCAGGACCATGGCGAAGTCGCAGACCGGGGCGTTGTGGATCCAGAGCTTGCCGCCATCCAGCCGCCAGCCGCCCGGCACCCGGGTCGCCGTGGTGCGGATCCCCGACACGTCGGTGCCGGCATCGGCCTCGGTGATCGCATAGGCCGGCCGCAGCTCGGCACGCAGGGCCGGGGCCAGCCAGCGCTGGCGCTGGGCGTCGGTGCCGTAGCGAGTGAGCAGCGTGCCGATCAGCTCCAGCAGGCCGCACTGGTCGGCCACCGAGGCATAGCCCTTGGATAGTTCCTCCATCACCACGGCGTAGGAGAGCACGTCCATGCCGGCCCCTCCCAGCTCCGCCGGCACGGTGATGCCGAACAGGCCGAGCTCGGCCATCTGCCGGTAGATCTCGGAAGGGAAGCGTTCGGTCTCGTCCAGCTCGCCGGCGACCGGGCGAATCACCTCGGCGGCGAAGCGGCGCACCGCGCCCTGCACCTCGCGATGTTGCTCACCCAGCATGACCGCCTCCCCGGCTCGTTCGCGAAGTAAGTAACCGGTTGGTTATCTGCCTCTAAGCGGCCGTCGACGCAAGCGGGCAGTGGATTGCCGGATGGCGTGGCCGCGCGCAAAGACGGATGGCCGCGCACCGATGGAGCGACTTGCGACGATGATGGGGAGCGACATTTCCAAGGCCAGCCTGCTCCAGCCGGTCACCGCCGGCCTGCTCGCTGCGATCGTCGGCTTTGGCAGTTCCTTTCCGGTGGTGCTGCAGGGCCTGGCTGCCGCCGGGGCGAACCCGGCCCAGGCGGCATCCGGCCTGATCGCCTTGTCGATCATGATGGGCCTGCTGGGCATCCTGCTCAGCCTGCGCAGTCGCATGCCGGTCGCCATTGCCTGGTCGACCCCCGGGGCGGCCCTGCTGGTCGCGACCGGTACGCCGGAAGGCGGCTTTGCCGCCGCGGTGGGTGCATTCCTGGTCGCGGCCCTGCTGATCGTGCTGGCAGGGGTGTGGAAGGGCTTCGGCCAGGCCGTGGCGGCCATTCCGGCCTCGCTTGCCAATGCCATGCTGGCAGGCGTCCTGCTCGACCTCTGCCTGGCACCCGTGCGGGCGGTAGGCGCCATGCCGGCGCTCGCCCTGCCGATCGTGCTGGTCTGGGCGCTGGCATGGCGGTTTGCCCGGCTGTGGGCCGTGCCGCTGGCGGTCCTGGTAACGGCCGCCATCGTGCTGGTCTGGACGCCCGTTCCCGAGGGCGCGCTGGCCGACATCCTGCCCCGCCCGGTCCTGGTCGTGCCCGTCCTGTCGCTTGATGCGTTGATCGGCATCGGCCTGCCCATGTTCCTGGTCACCATGGCGTCGCAGAACGTGCCGGGCCTGGCCGTGCTGCGGGCCAATGGCTACCAGCCCGACGTCCAGCCGATCTTCGTGACCAGCGGGCTCGCCAGCATGGTCACCGCGCCGTTCGGCGGCCATCTGGTGAACCTCGCCGCGATCACCGCGGCCTTGTGCGCCGGGCCGGAGGCGCATCCCGATTCGAGGCAGCGCTGGATCGCTGCCGTGACCAACGGTGCCGGCTACGTGCTGCTCGGCCTGTTCGCCGGCTTCGCCGCGGCCTTCATCGCCGCCTCCCCGCCTTTGCTGATCCAGGCGGTCGCCGGCCTAGCCCTGCTGGGCGCGTTGTCCAGCGCGCTGTCCGGGGCACTCGCGCAGGAGAGCGAGCGACTGCCGGCGATCATGACCTTCGTCACCACCGCGTCGGGCGTGTCGTTCTTCGGCATTGGCGGTGCCTTCTGGGGGCTGGTGGCCGGCGGTGCCATGCTGGCGCTGGCACGGGCCGGCCGGTGAGCGCACGGTCCATCCTGACCGCCCTGGGTAGCCTCCTGCTCGTCGCCTGCGGCCTCACCGGGCGCATGGAGGAAACCGGCGAGCGGGTGAGCGTCGCAACCGACCTGGAGCCGAAGGCCGAATACCTAGTGATCGAGCTGCCGGATGGTCGGGAGTTCCGCGGCTTCTTCGAGATCAGCAACCTGCTCCGGCCGGGCCAGCAGCCGCCGACGCAATGGCAGCCGGAGAACCTACTGCCGGGTGTGGAATTCACCCCGATCCAGTACGGGTACGAGGTCGAGCGGCGGCTATGGTCGGCGGACAGGCAGGAGATGACCTGCTGGTTCCACTATCTCGACCTCGATGCACCGCCGCCGTTCGCCGAGGGTGGGGTCGGCCTGTGCCAAGCGCCGACCGGAGAGCGTATCCACATCACCTGGTAAGCGCATCCGACGATGCAATGCCGGCGCCGCCACCACTAGCCCCCCTTGCCGCAGCGGCGGCAAGTATGTAACTGGTTAGTGCAATAACGGCGCCGTGGTCAGGGAGCTGGGCTTGGACAAGCGGATCGATGCCGACGCGGTGGCGGCCACGATCGAGGATGGGGCCACCATCCTGCTCGCCAGCAATGGCGGCGGGATGCTCGAGGCCGACTTCGTCTATGCGGCGATCGAGCGGCGCTTCCTGGTCACCGGCCACCCGCGCGACCTGACCCTGGTGCATGCGCTGGGCATCGGCGACGGCAAGGACAGGGGCCTGAACCGGTTCGCCCATGAACGCATGGTCGCCCGGGTGATCGGCGGGCACTGGTCCTGGTCGCCAAGGATGCAGGCGCTGGCCGAGGCCGAGCTGATCGAGGCCTTCGTGCTGCCGGCCGGCTGCATCGCGCTGCGCAACCGCGAGGTCGGGGCTGGCCGGCCCGGGCTGATCACCCATGTGGGCCTGGGCACGTTCGCCGACCCCAGGCTGGGCGGCGGGGCCGCCAACGAGCAGGCGAGGCGCTCAGGGGTCCGGCTGGTCGAGCTGATCGAGATCGGCGGCGAGGAGAAGCTGCGCTACCTGCCGTTCCGTGCCGATCTTGCCATCGTCGGCGGCTCGATCGCCGATCCCGCCGGCAATGTCAGCTTCGTCCACGAGGCGGCCGATCTGGACGCGCTGGCCGCGGTCACGGCCGCCCATGCCAGCGGTGGCCGGGTGATCGCCCAGGTGGCGGAACTGGTGCCGCGCCATGCGCAGCCGGCACGTCAGGTCGCCCTGCCCGGCATCCTGGTCGACCATGTGGTCCACTACCCGGACCAGCAGCAGTCCTATCTCGGCAAGTTCGACCCGGCGATGAGCGGCGAGATTCCGCGCCCCGATGGCGAGCCGCCGCTGGACGAGCCGGTCGAGTTCGGGCCGCGCCTGATCATCGCGCGGCGCGCCGCCGAGGAGATCCGGGCCGGCGCGTCGGTCAATTTCGGCTACGGCATCCCGGGTGCGATCCCCGGCGTGCTGCGCCAGAAGGGCCTGATGCAGACGCTCTGGGTCACCGTGGAACAGGGCATCCACAATGGCGACCTTTATGACGGCTTCATGTTCGGGGCCGCCCGCTATCCCGAGGCGATTGTCAGCTCGACCCGGCAGTTCGACTTCTATTCGGGCGGCGGCATCGATGTCGGCTTTCTCGGCATGGGCGAGATGGACCAAGACGGCAACGTCAATGTCAGCCGGCTGGGCAGCCGCATCGTGGGTCCGGGCGGCTTCGTCGACATCAGCCAGAACGCCAAGGAAGTGGTGTTCTGCGGCACGTTCGACGCCAGGGGCACGCGCTACCGCCACGAGCCGGGCCGGCTGGTGCTGGAGGCGCCGGGCCAGGTGAGGAAGCTGGTCGAACAGGTCCGGGAGGTCACCTTCTCCGGCCGTTACGGGCGGGTGCGCCGGCAGGAAGTGCTCTACGTCACGGAGCGCGCGGTATTCCGGCTGGCGCCGGACGCGATCGAGCTGGTCGAGGTG
>NZ_WUJP01000554.1 GCF_009806515.1 Geminicoccus flavidas
TACATGGGCCTTCAGGTTGGACATGGCATCGAAACCGGCTCTGCCGCCATGACGACCGATGCCCGAGGCCCCGATCCCGCCGAACGGCAGCGAGTCGATCGCCGCCTGCAGCACGGTGCTGCCCACCACCAGCGCCCCCGCCGGCACCTCCGCCAGCAGGCGCCGCTCGGCCTGGCGGTCCCGGCCGAACAGATAGACGGCCAGGGGTGCGTCCTGGCCCCGCAGCCGCCGGATTACCGCGTCCAGCCCGTCGAGCTGGTGGATCGGAAGGATCGGGCCGAACACCTCGTCGCGTACCAGCGGCGAGTTCTCGGGCGGATCGACCACCAGATCCAGAGCCGCATCGTCCTGGCGCAGCAGCTCGAGCCGCGGGCGGCCGTGCGGGATCACCCGGGTCGGCAGGCCCGAAGGGAAATGGTGCCGGACCGCCGCCTGGAGGACGGGCAGGAAGTCATTGGCGGCGACACCTGCCAGCAGCACATGGTCGGGCGCGATGCAGGTCTGCCCGGCGTTCAGCCCCTTGCCGGTGACAATCGCGCTGGCAGCGGCGGCCAGGTCGGCACCGGGCAGGATCACGGCCGGGCACTTGCCGCCCAGCTCCAGCGTGACCGGCACCAGGTTGGCGGCAGCCGCCAGCGCCACCTCGCGGCCGCGCTCCGTGCTGCCGGTGAACAGGAGATGGTCGAAGCGCTGGGCGGCGAAGCTGCGGGCGACGTCGGGCCCGCCCAGCACGGTCCGGGCGACCGTGGGCCCGAGCCGCTGCTCCAGGAGCCGGGCGATCAGTTCCGCGGTCCGGGGCGCGTGCTCGGACGGCTTGACCATCGCCCGGTTGCCGGCGGCGAGTGCCCCGGCCAGCGGCCGCAG
>NZ_WUJP01000572.1 GCF_009806515.1 Geminicoccus flavidas
GCCCCTGGGATCGACCCGAAGGCGGACGTGATCGAACAGATGGGCTTCGTCCCGCAGGTCGCGAACCCGCTGCGCACCATGCCGCCAGCCCTGTTCGACTGAACAGCCGGCCAGCCCAGCAACCAGGGAGAAACGGGAACGTGCGGAGCTACGACTACGTCATCGTCGGCGGCGGCAGTGCCGGCTGCGTGCTGGCGGCCAGGCTGTCGGAGCTGCCCGACATGCGCGTGCTCCTCCTGGAAGCCGGTCCGCCCGACCGCGATCCCTACATCCACATGCCGGTGGGCTTCGGCAAGATGACCGGCGGCGGGCTGACTTGGGGCTATGCGACGGCTCCGCAGAAGCACTGCTGCAACCGGGAGATCCCCTATGCCCAGGGGCGGGTGATCGGCGGCTCCAGCTCGATCAACGCGCAGATCTATACGCGCGGCGTGCCGGCCGATTACGACCGCTGGGCCTTCGAGGAAGGCTGCCCCGGCTGGTCGTTCGCTGAGATCAGGCACCTGTTCCTGCGCGCCGAGGACAACGACACGTTCGCCGGCGAGTGGCACGGCGTCGGTGGCCCGCTCGGCGTGTCCCAGCTCCAGCCCCATCCGCTCACTCGCGCCTTCGTCCAGGCCTGCCAGCAGGCGGGCATCCCCTACAACCCGGACTTCAATGGCAAGACGCAGGCCGGCAGCGGTGTCTACCAGACCACGATCCGGCACGGGAAACGCTGCTCCGCCGCGGTCGGCTATCTCCATCCGGTGCGCGGCCGTCCCAACCTGGACGTCATGACCGACTGCCGGATCACCAAGATCCTGGTAGAGCATGGCCGCGCAGTGGGCGTGCGCTTTCTCCACTTCAACAACGAGCAGGAGGTTCGGGCCGAGCGCGAGGTGCTGCTCTGCGCCGGTGCGATCGGCTCGCCCAAGCTCCTGATGCTCTCAGGGATCGGTCCGGCTGACGAGCTGCGCCGCCACGGGATCGAGGTGGTCCACGACCTGCCGGGCGTGGGCCAGAACCTCCACGACCATTACGGCACCGACGTCATCTACGAGCTACACGACCAGGTCAGCCTGGACCGCTACAAGAAGTGGCACTGGATGATGTGGGCCGGGCTCGAGTACAAGCTTTTCGGCAAGGGACCGGTCGCCTCCAACATCGTGGAAGGCGGAGCCTTCTGGTTCGCCGAGCCCGATGCGCCGACCCCGGACATGCAGTTCCACTTCCTGATCGGGGCGGGCGTGGAGGCGGGCGTGGCGGCGGTGCCGTCGGGCGCCGGTGTGACCATGAACAATTACTGCCTGCGCCCGCGCTCGCGCGGCTGCGTGACTCTGCGCTCGGGCGACCCGCTGGCGGCACCGGTGATCGACCCGAACTATCTGGCCGATCCCTACGACGTGAAGGTGTCGATCGCGGGGCTCAAGAAGATGCGCGAGATCATGGCACAGCCGGCCTTCGCCAAACTGGTCAAGCGTGCCCACCACCCGGCTGATCTGAAGGACGACGGGGAAGCCGAGGCATTCCTGCGCCGCTCCGGCCGCACCTCCTACCACCCGGTCGGCACCTGCAGGATGGGTCAGGACGAGCGGGCGGTGGTCGATCCGGAGTTCCGGCTGCGCGGCATCGACGGCCTGCGCGTGTGCGACGCCTCGATCATGCCGAGCATGATCGGCTCCAATACCAACGCGCCCACCATCATGATCGGGGAGAAGGCCGCAGACCTGATCCGGGGCAACCGGCGCCAGGCAGCCGCCTGAGCACGCCCGGCAGCTCGCGGAGCGAGCGGAGCGTCAAGAAGCGGACCCCGCCCGGGTCGTCCACCTGCTCGTGCGCCCAGGTCAGGTGGTAGG
>NZ_WUJP01000573.1 GCF_009806515.1 Geminicoccus flavidas
GAACGTGGCAGGCGAGCCCGCCCAGCTCCGCCACCGGCAGGACGTCGGAGCGCAGCGAGTTGCCGGCCATGGCGAACTCCTCCGGTGCCACGCCGTGGCGGGTGAGCAGGCGGCGATAGGCGTGGCTGTCCTTCTCCGAGAGGATCTCGATCCGGTCGAAGCGCTCGGCCAGGCCGGAGCGGGCGATCTTGCTCTCCTGGTCGAACAGGTCGCCCTTGGTGACCAGCCAGAGCTCGCAGCCGGTCTGGCGCAGCTCCCCGATGACCTCGGCGGCCCCGTCGATCAGCTCCACGGGATGGTCCAGCATCGCCCGGCCAAAGCGCATGATCTCGGCGATGTCGCCGGCCGGGATCCGGCCCCCGGTCGCCTCGATCGCGGTCTCCACCATGGACAGGACAAAGCCCTTGATGCCGTAGCCATAGGTGCCGAGGTTGCGCCGCTCGGTCTCGAGCAGCCAGGCGTCGATCCGCCCGGCCGGCAGGTCGACATGGCGCAGCAGCAGTGCCCGGAACCGCTCGTGCGAGGTCACGAACATGGTTTCGTTGTGCCAGAGCGTGTCATCGCCATCGAGCGCCACCACCCGCGGCCGCACCTGAAGCCGGTCCGCCATGCTCATGGACATCCCTCCGCAAATCGCCGGCCGCTGCGAGATGCGGCCGGCCGCAGTGCCGCCCGCATCAGGAGAAGACACACCAGCGAGGCGAGACTGCCGGCGAGGGCCGCACCCTGCCACCCCCACCATGCCGCCAGCAGGGCATAGACCGGTGGACCCAGCAGCGAGCCGCTGGCCCCGAACTGGGTGAGTAGGCCGCTGGCACCGATGAGCCCTTCCCTGCCCGCGACCTTCGGCAGCAGCGCAAAGGCCAGGCCAGGGAAGATCCCGGAGATGGCATTGAGCAGGATCGCCACCGTTGCCGCGGCCGCCAAGCCCGGTTCTGGCCGGAACAGGAGGAACAGGAGGGCTGCCGGCAGGAGTAGGGCCAGCATCAGGAGCGGACCGGTGCCGGAACGCTGCCGCCGGCGGTGCCAGGCCGCGACGATGCTGCCGGCCAGCGTCGCGAACGAGGCGAGGCCGGTCACCACGCCGGCGAGCCCCGTGCCGGCCCCCGTCTGTTCGACCAGGAAGCTCGGCAGCAGCGCCAACATGCCGACCTCGAACAGCGCATAGCAGCCAAAGGCCGCCGAGAGCGCCCAGGCACGCGGCGGCGGCAGCCGGCTCCGTGCCGCCCGCGGCCGCGTCGCTGCCTCCGCTGGTACCGGAACGGCCCAGGTGGCAAGGCAGGCGAGGCCGGCGGTCGCCGCGATCGCCACTAGTGCCGTCCGCCACGACCAAAGCTCGGCAAGCAGCCCCGCCGACATGGCACCCAGCGCCACGCCCACCGGCACGAAGCTGCTCCACAAGGCTAGCGCGCTGTCCCGGTCCGCCTCCCGGGCGCTGTGGAAGATCAGGACCGGGGCTGCCACCACGATCGCCAGATAGCCGACGCTTTCCAGGACGCGCCAGGCGAGCAGCCCGCCCGAACTGGTGCTGAGCCCCTGCCCCAGCCCGGCCAGCGTCAGCAGTACCAGACCCGCCACCAGGCTCCGGCGCAGCCCAAGCCTGGCGACGATCCGACCCGCCGCCAGGCCCAGGAGGGCTCCTGCCAGCTCCAGGAGCGAGATCACCAGCGCCACCGAGGACAGATGGAGGTCCAGTGCCTGGCCGATCGGCGTCGCCAGGCTCGAAAGCTTGCCGAGCTGGGCCGCCGCCAGCACACCCACCGCATAGAACCACCCGATCCGCAGCCAGGTCATCGTCACCGCATCCAGCCTCGGCCGCCTCCGGCCCTGCCCAGGGCGGCCTTGCCACGGACGCCGCGGCGGCGCAGCGCATAAGTTATGCGCGACCCGACGCGGGAGAGCGGTCACCGCCCGGTGGCAGTACCCGGTTGGGCGTCAACCACAAGATTTTCAGAAGAAACCGAAGTACAATAAATCCTGCTGTACTGATCATTGGAATTTGCTAAGTAGCGCTGCCCTTAGAGCTGACGACCCATAACGTTTGCAGCCGGAAGGGAATGTTGCCCGCTTGCTCTCGGATCAGGCTGTCCTGCCGCTCCGACCGCAAGACGATCATAGCAAAGGGACAATCGGCTTCATGGTCCGGTCCAGATTTTCCTCGTTGCTGGTGGCTATCGCCGGCATCGGCATCAGCATGTTCGCTCAGCCGGCGCCTGCCGCGGCGGCCAAGGCCCTTCCGGTCTACTACGCGCTGAAGTTCAACCAGACGATCACGGGCTTCGAGCAGTGCGGCCTGAAGCCGATGCCGATCGTCTATCCTGGCGCCCTGTTCAAGGGGGGCAAGCAGGGCCAAACCCCGGATTATGCGCAGCTGCGCAGGAAGGGTGCGCCCACTGTGCGCGAT
This sequence comes from Geminicoccus flavidas, assembly GCF_009806515.1. Lineage (GTDB taxonomy): Bacteria > Pseudomonadota > Alphaproteobacteria > Geminicoccales > Geminicoccaceae > Geminicoccus > Geminicoccus flavidus. Next base: position 2,405 of record NZ_WUJP01000573.1, read on the forward strand.
GCCGCTGCAAAGACGGCGGACAAGTTCGTGGTGTTGGACGTGGAGGGGAGCTGGGACCTGTTGCCGACCGACAGCGCTGCGGTGATGACCAGCAAGGCTGCCGACTATTACGACCTGCTGCACTTCCTGAAGCAGGAGCTGAAGGCCCTCAAGTCCAGCGCCAGGGTCGGGTACTTCCGGGTTGCTCCCCCGCCCTTCTACGAGAGCCCAGCCAGTGGAAAAAAGACACCGTACGAACTGGGTGTCGCTGCGCTGAAGCGGGTCGGCAACGAGTCCGATGCCCTGTTTCCGCAGCTCTATGGCTATACGACGCCGGCGAATTTCCGCGCCTATACCAACGGCACCATGAAGGCTGCCCGCGCCAACTGGCCGAAGAAGCCGGTCTATCCGTTCTTGTGGATGCAGCGCCGGGCGGCATGGGATGTGGCGGGCGGACGCTATGTCCATGAATTGCTGCCCAAGGGGGCCTTCGCCCTGCAGCTCCAGACGGTGAAGGATTCCGGTGCCGACGGGGTGGTAATCTGGGGCACGCTCGGCAATGACAAGGCGCGCCTGGACTGGAACGGGAAGGCCGACTGGTGGCTGGAGACCAAGGCGTTCCTGAAGAAGCAGGGCGTGGACCTGAAGGGCTGCAAGCTCTAGCCGAAGCCGCAAGTAGCCCTATCCTGGAGCACGTCGGCCTGGAGCACGTCGGCCTGGAGCGCGTCGGCCGACCGGCGTTCGAAAGGACAGGCGCATGGAAGAGGTGGCGATTCCCTGCCGCGATCCCGCCAGGCTCGGCCGCTCGCTGCGCGGCTGGCGGGCGTTGCGGCGGGTCAAGCAGAACCACGCGGCGGAATTGCTGGGCGTGACCCAGGCGACCGTGTCGCGCTGGGAGAGCGGGCAGCTCACGCCCGATTCGGACGGACAGCGGGCGATCCGCCGGCTGCTCCAGGCACGGCTGGACAGCGCCGCCGACTTCGAGCTTGCGCGCATGGTCCGCCGTTCGACTGCGGAGGTCCATCTGGTCTGCGATCTGACCCACCGGCTGCTGGCGCTCTCCCCGGCCCGGGAGCGCCTTTGCCGGGTGCCGGCGTCAGAGCTGATGGGCACCTCGCTCTGGCCCTGCGCCAGCCCCGGCATCATCGCCGCCGAGACGAGGCTCGGCGAACTCGGCTGGTTCGAACCGGCCGCCCCGGCGGTCGAGCTGCAGACCGGGGCCAACGATGGTGCCCTCATCCAGATTCGGGACAGCCGGCTGCGCTGGGTGCGCTTCCAGCTTTCCGACGGCAGCTTCGTCCGGCTCGCGGAGACCCTGGCTCCCGCTCCGGCGGCCTGAGCGGGGAACCCGCGAGACGGTTCACCTGCTGTTTCTATAAGACTATCGTTCGCGGTAATGGCCGCTCGGGCCCGATGGGACCATCGTTCGCGGCAGACGGCCGCTCGGGAAGGTGCACCGCATGATTCGCCATGTCGTCCTGTTCAAGCCGCGCGAAGACCTGCGCAAGGGCGAGCTGCAGAAGATCTTCGACGGCCTGGCTGCCCTGCGCCATGCGATCCCCGGCATGGTCGACTTCCACGGCAGCGAGAACTGCAGCCCGGAGGGCCTGAACCGGGGCTACACCCACGGCTTCACCATCGACTTCATGGACGTAAAGGCCCGCGACACCTACCTGGTCGACCCGGAGCACAAGGCGCTGGGCGAGCAGCTCACCGCTGCGGCCGATGGCGGCAAGGGCGGTCTGCTAGTGTTCGACATCAACCTGTCGGATGCCCACTAGGCTCCGGTCGGGGCGGTCAGGCCAGGAGGTGGCGGGTCGGCAGGTCCAGCCGCTCGGCGATGACCAGCCGATGGCAGTGGTGCGGCTGGCGCTCGTAGCAGAGCAGGCAGCAGCGCCGCCGCCCGGCAAGATCGCGCAGCATCTCGAACTCGTGGACCGCCTCGGGCGTTTCCAGATGCGCCGTGAAGATCCGGCGCATGTCGTCATAGCGGCCGCTGCGGGCGGCCAGGCGTCCCGCGGCGGGCGTACCGAGGGCGCGCAGGTGCAGGTACTCAATACCGATCGCCGCGACGCCTGAGCGCAGCGCGTTCTTGGCAAAGCCCGGCCGGCGCGAGGCGGACACAGCCCGGACGTCGACCAGCAGTTCCACCCCTGCCCCGGCCAGCGCATCCAGCACGTCCCGCTGGGCCAAGGCTTCGTAGCCGATGGTGAAGAGGGGCGTCGCCATGCTCAGCTTCGCGCGAGCATGGCGCGAGCCGCATCTTCAAAGAACCGGGACCGGCTGTAGCCTTCCCGATCATTCACGAACCGGTCGATCTCTGCGAGAACCGCTTCGTCGATGGTAAAGTTGATCCGTCGTGACCGGCCGGCATGCGGCAACAGTGGGATCGTCGCCAGGATGGAATCCTGGCGGTCCTCCATGAAGTCCGGATCCGCTTCCAGGTCCTCCAGTGACCGCGGCCGCGGGATCGGCAACCCAGCCTCGATCATGTCATCGACATGGAACCGCAGCGCCTCGATGCCGCTCTCGACAGCCTCCTCGAAACTGTCGCCGCCCGCAACGCAGCCGGGAAAATCCGGGAAGGACATGCCGAACACATCATTCTCGCGATGGATCAACGCCAGATAGCGGTCCAACGCTTCATCTCCCCCTGCCAGTCCCATCCTGCCTGCCGGTTGATGCTGCGGAGCGTGCCGTTCGGGATCTCCTTGCTCGGATGTGGAACGCGCGCCCCGGCTTGTCGGGATGTCTGAACTGGTGGCGACTGCCGTGCACATGAGCGAGCACCCATCCCTCGGCTTGCAGCCGACGGATAATATCGCGGCTCTTCAAATGGCGGTCCCTCTAGGCGTGGAACCTAGCCGCGAGATTATCACATTCCGAGTATGATCATACTCATCAGATGCCAGAAGCTCAACCTCCCTTCACCGCCCCCGCCGTCAGCCCCGCCACGATCTGGCGCTGCGCCAGCACGGTCAGCAGCAGGACCGGCAGGGTCACCAGCAGCGCACCGGCGGCGAGCGGCCCCCAGCTCAGCTGCTCGAACGAGATCATGTTGTAGACCGCGACCGGAAGCGTGCGGGTCTCGCGGCCGGCCAGCACAATGCCGAACACGAAATTGTTCCAGGAGAAGATTACCGCCAGGATGAAGGCCACGGTGATGCCGGGCTTGGCGATCGGCAGGGCCACGTGGCGAAACACCTGCCAGCGCGAGGCGCCGTCGATCACGGCGGCCTCCTCCAGTTCCAACGGCGTGGTCTCGAAATAACCGATCATGATCCAGATGATGATCGGCACGGTGATCACCAGATGGATGATGATCTGCGGCAGGAGCGTGCCCATCAGCCCCAGCCACTGGAAGAGAAGGAAGAGCGGGATCAGGTAGGACAGGCCGGGCGTCATCCGCGCGATCAGCACGACCACCGCCGACTTGGTCGCCTTCATCCGCGCCATGCCGTAGCCGGCCGGCACGCCCACCAGCAGGCCCAGGAGGGTGGCCGAGCCTGTGACCAGCACGCTGTTCAGGAAGTACGTGCCGAAGCGGTTGGATTCGAGCACCGCCGCGTAGTTGGCCCAGGCGAAGTTCTCCGGGATCAGGATCGGCGGGTAGGCCGCGTTGTCGACCTCGTATTTGAGCGAGAGCGACAGCATCCAGACGAAGAACAGCACGGCCGGCGAGACGATCATCAGGACCGCGAACCACAGACCGATTCGGTTCAGGAGCCGCTTCGCCCTCATGCGCCGATTCCGACCTCGGTCCATTGGACGCGCTTCTTCAACCAGAGCAGCAGAACCGCCAGGCCGATCACCATGAGGAAGAACACCACCGCGATCGCCGAGCCGTAGCCGATGTCGTAATAGGCGAAGGCCACGCTGTAGAGATAAAGGTTGACGGTCTCCGACGCGGTGCCGGGCCCGCCCTGGGTGATCGCATAGATGATGTCGAAGCTCTTGATCGCGTCGATCGAGCGGATGATCGCCGCCACCATGACGAACGGCAGCACCAGCGGCAGGGTGATGTGCCAGAACATCTGCCAGCCGCTGGCCCCGTCGATGAGCGCGCTCTCATAGGGCTCGGTCGGGATCGCGGCGAGCCCGCCCAGCACGATCAGCATGACCAGCGGCGTCCACTGCCAGGTCTCGACCAGGACCAGCGAGGGGATCACGGTGGATGGGTGGAACACCCAGAGCTGCGGCGGGATGCCGACCAGCGAGAGCAGGTAGTTCAGCACCCCCAGTTGCGGGTGGAACATCATCGCCCAGACGAGTGCGATCGCCACCGGGGTCGCCATCATCGGCATGACGAACAGCGCGCGCAGAAAGCCGCGCGCCTTGAAGTTCTGGTGGAACACGATGGCCGAGAACAGGCCCAGCACCACCGGCAAGATCACCGCCAGTGCCGTGAAGTAGAGCGTGTGCCAGAGTGCATCGTGAAAGCGCAGGTCGGTCAGGAGGCGTCCGTAATTGGCTAGGCCCACGAAGCTGCTGCCGCCGCCGATCTGCCACTCGTTCAGGCTCATCCAGATGGTGAACCCCCAGGGGAACACGATCACCGAGGCGACCACGATCAGGGCGGGCAGCACGAACGGCCAGAGCGAGCCCCCGGCCCGCCGGCGGGAAGCCGGGGGCGCGGCGGCGGCAGGCTTTTCCAGGGCCAGGCTGGGCGTCATGCTTCGCTCTTGTCGAGCACCGGCTGGAATTGCTGGGTCGCCTGCTTGAGCAGGGCAGCGGGATCACCCTCGGAGAGCAGCGTGGTGAGCGCCGTGCCGAACGTGTCCCGGAACTCGGTGACCGGGATGATGACCGGCAGGCCCAGTTCGCTGACCTCGGCCGACCCCGCCACGCACTCGACCCATTCGGCTGGCAGGGTCACGCCCTTGCGCACCTCGGGGTCGTTCAGGATCGACTTGCGGAACGGCACGCCACCGCCGGCCTGCAGCAGCCTGGTGCCCATCAGCTTGGACACCGCCCACTGGCAGTAGAGATAGCCGGCTTCCTTGTTGCTGCTGGCCTCGGCCACGCCGATCCCGTCGCCGAACGTGGCCGAGACCTGCTTCACCGGGCCCTTCGGCATCACGCCATAGCCGACCTTGCCAACGATCCGCGACTTGGTCGGATCCTCTAACGGCGGCGCGAAGCCGACACCGTCCATCCACATGCCGACCTTGCCCTGCAGGAAGGCCGATTGGCATTCCGACCAGTTGAACCCGGCCACGCCGGGCGGGGCCGACTTGGTGAGCAGGCGCTGGTAGAGCTTGGCCGCCTCGATCGCTTCCGGCGTGTCGGTCTTGAGCTGGCCCTGCTCATCGACCATGGTGCCGCCATAGCCCAGCAGGAACGAGGTCCAGACCGGCACGTTGGCGTTGCGCAGGCCGCGCGCCACGAAGCCGTACTCGCCGTTCGCCGGATCGGTCAGCTTCTCGGCGGCCGTGACCAGCTCGTCGAAGGTCGTGGGATAGACCACGCCTTTGCGCTCGAACATCTCCTTGTTGTAGTAGACCATCCAGTAATCGACTGAGAACGGCAGCGAGCGCATCTCGCCGGCATCGTTCTTGGCATAGAGCAGGCCCGCCGCGGAGAAATCGTCCTCAGTCAGCGTCGCCTCGGTGAGGTTGCTGTCTTTCAGGAACTGCGAGAAGTCGGCCAGCCACTTGGCCTTCTCGAACTGGCGCTTCTGCACGTGATAGCTCAGATGGATCACGTCGAAGCTGGGCGAGCCGGAGGTCAGCTCGATCACCGCCTTCTGGCGCTGCTGCTGCTCGGGAATCTGCTCGGAGCCCACCCGGATGCCGGTGAGCTCGGTGAACTCGTCCTCGTATTTCTGCAGCGTCTCGCCGCGCGGCCCCTTTGTCAGCATGACCTCGAGATCGGTGCCCTCGAACGCCTTCCAGGCCGGATCGGCCCATGCCAGCCGTGCCCCCGACAGCCCGAAGGCGCCGGCCGCCATCGTGCCGGCCAGCACCGAACGCCGCGTCGTCCTGCCGAATCTCATTGTTGCTCGCCTCCCTGTCCGGCCGCCGTTCTGGCCTGGCCTGTTCATGGCGCGGCGCCGGTTGCCCGGTCTCCTGCCGGGCTGGGCACCACCGCCCTGATCGTTCCAGACGATCAAACATGGACCCGGCGACCCTGCAAGCGGAATATCCTCGCACTGACATGTCAGTCGTGGCATCAGCCTGTCGACAGGGCTGGCTTGAATGGTGGGGATGACGGATGGCGGGCGATCGGTTCGGACTCTCGGCAGCACTCGCGACGCCGTTCGCCGAGGATGGCAGCATCGACCTGGCGCGGATGGTGCGCCATGCCAGCTGGTGCCTTGCCAATGGCTGTGCGCGGGTCACCCTGTTCGGCACCACCGGCGAGGGCGCCTCGATCGGGGACAGCGAGCGCGAGGCGGTCTGGCAGGCGCTGGAAGCGGCCGGCATCAGCGAGCACCGCCTGATCGGCGGCGTTGCCGCTGCCTCGATGGAATCGGCGCTGTTCCAGGTGGGCCAGGCCTATGAGCACGACGCCCATGCCGTCCTGCTGCCGCCCCCCTTCTACTTCAAGGACGTGGACGACGAGGGCCTGTTCCGCTGGTTCGCCAGCCTGATCGAGCGGCTGGGCGGCCGCGCCCGCGACCTGCTGCTCTACCACATCCCGTCGGTCACCGCCGTGCCGCTCAGCCTCCCGCTGGTGACGCGCCTGGCCGAGGAGTTTCCCGGGGTGGTGACCGGGGTGAAGGATTCCTCGGGCGACTGGGCCTATGCGGAGGCGTTGCTCACCGCCCATGGCGAGCGGCTGACCATCCTGATCGGCGACGAGCGCCAGCTGGCACGGGCAGTGCGGCGGGGCGGCCAGGGTGCCATCTCCGGCCTGGCCAATCTCTGCCCGGCCGCATTGCTGCCGCTCGCCACTGAGGGCCGGGACGATCCGCGGATCGCGCCGTTCGTGGATGCGATCTGCGGCCAGCCGGTGATCCCGGCGGTCAAGGGGCTGGTGGCAGCGCGCACCGGCGACCCCGCCTGGACGGCAGTGCGCCCGCCGCTCCTGCCGGCCAGGGATGTCAGGCCGCTCCTGCCGCTGCTGGATGGGATGCTGGCTCGGCAAGCCACCGCGACATGAGCGTACCGGAGGCCGGCGACGGGGCTGCCCAGCTGAAGCTGCGCGAGCAGGCCTATGACCGGTTCACCCGGCAGCTCCTCGCTAAGGAGCTGCGGCCCGGCCAGTTCGTCTCGCAGCGCGAGCTGGTGGCGCTCACCGGCATGAAGCTGGGGGCGATCCGCGAGCTGATCCCGCGCCTGGAGGCCGAGGGCCTGATCCGCACCGTGCCGCAGCGCGGCATGCAGATCGCCCATCTCGACCTCCACCTGATCCGCGACGCCTACCAGTTCCGCCTGTTCCTGGAGGCACCTGCCACCCGGCTGTTCGTCGAGACCGCATCCGACGAGCTGCTCCGGGCCCTGCACGCCCGCCACCTCCTGGTGATCGAGCGTGCCCGCACCGAGGGTCATTGCCCGGAGCTGGAGGCGCTGGCCCAGGCAACCGACTGGGGCATGCACGATCAGATCATCGATGCGCTGGGCAACGAGATCATCAGCAAGGCCTACCGCGTCAACTCGATCAAGATCCGCCTGATCCGCGACGCCGCCACCCGCATCGACGCGCTGGTGGTCCCGGTCATGGAGGAACATCTGGGCATCCTGGAGCGGATGCTGGCCCGCGACGCCGCCGGTGCGGAGGCCGCGATGGCGGCGCACATCCAGCGTGCCCGCAACCGGGCGTTGGGGCTGGGCTGAAGCCGGGCCACTGCGGCCTCCTGCCCTAAGACAGTCGGACGATTTCACGTTCAGGCCATGGCAGGACTGCCGTATCGTTCGCGCCGCTCAGGGAAAGGCTGATCGTCGCCGCCAGGCGGCGTGCCAAAACAAGAG
>NZ_WUJP01000574.1 GCF_009806515.1 Geminicoccus flavidas
GAACGACGCCATGCGCGCGCTGCGCTTTCACGGAGCCAGGGATCTGCGGGTCGATGACATCGCGCCCCCCGACCAGCCGGGGCCCGGCGAGGTGGTGCTGGAGCCGCGCTGGTGCGGGATCTGCGGGACCGACCTGCACGAGTTCATGGCCGGTCCGATCTTCATCCCGACCGCGGCCGACCCGTTCACCGGTGCCAAGGCGCCGCAGATCCTGGGGCACGAGTTCTCCGCCAAGGTGCTGGCGACTGGCGATGGCGTCACCAGCGTCAAGGCCGGTGACCGGGTGGCGGTACAACCCCTGGTAGCACCGCCCGACGACTTCTACGCAAGGCGCGGCTTTGGCCAGCTCAGCAGCCGGCTGGGCCTAGTCGGGCTGAACTGGCCGTGGGGCGGGTTCGGTCAGCAGGCGCTCGTGCGCGAGGCCAATGTGGCGAAGCTCCCGGACGCGGTCACGGATGAGCAGGGTGCGATGATTGAGCCTGCCGCGGTGGTGGTGCATGCGGCCGACAAGGGCAAGGTGCAGGCGGGCAGCTCGGTGCTGATCACCGGGGCCGGGCCGATCGGCGCGTTGGCAGCACTTGCCGCCAGTGCTGCGGGTGCCACCCGGATCATCGTCTCGGAGACCAACCCCTTGCGCCGCGAACGGATCAAGGAGCTGGGCGTGGTCGACGACGTGGTGGACCCCCAGGACCAGGGGTCGCTCCAGTGGATCGCGGGGCAGACCGAGGCCGGCCAGGGCGTGGACGTGGCGATCGAATGTGTCGGCCATGCCGCAGCCCTGGACACCTGCATCCGCGCAGTGCGCAAGCGTGGCACGATCGTGCAGGTGGGCCTGAGCGTGGAGCCGGGCACCGTCGACATCTCCGCGCTGGTGACCAAGGACATCACGCTGGAGGGGAGCTGGTGCTACCCGCTCACGCTCTGGCCGCGCACCATCAGCCTGGTCGCCTCGGGCAAGCTGCCGGTGGAGCGGATCCTGTCGGACAAAGTCGGGCTGGACGAGGCGGTCGGACGCGGCTTCGACGTGCTGACCCGGCCCGGCTCGGACAAGCTGAAGATCCTGGTCAGCGCCACGGCTTGAGCGGCAAGGCGCGGACCGTGCTGCCGCGCCTTCGGCGAACGGCGGAAACGCAGCGGGGACCGCGCTGACCCAGCCCGAAGGGAAGCCGGCCGAATGGATGGCGGTGGGACAGGCTTGTCATGTCCATGCCATGTGGGCTCCTCCCCAACGCGTTTCGTTCGGAACTGCGTCGGCGGCCGCTGGTTTGGCCTCGGACGCCGCAGGGCATCATGCCAGGGAGACTCAGCATGTTCCGGACAGCCTACGCACCGCAGAGTGTCTGGACGGACATACCTCCTCTGGGCATTGCCATGCATGCCCGTGCGTGGCCTGGGGACACAACGTACGAGACAATCCCGGTCGTCCTGGTCCATGGTCTCGGCCTGTCGAGTCGTTCCATGGTCCCGCTGGGCCGGCGTCTGGCTGCGCTCGGCTACCAAGTCCTGGCACCCGACCTGCCGGGCTTCGGCAGCTCCCCAGCCCCCGTCGATGCACCATGGCCGGCGGGACCGGACGTCCGCGCACAGGCTGACCAGCTGCTGGCATGGATGGATGCCCGCAACATCCACAAGGCGGTCCTGTTCGGCAACTCCCTGGGTGTGCAGGTGATAGTGGACCTGGCCGTCCGCTTTCCTCAGCGGATCGAGCGGCTCGTGCTAGCCGGCCCGCCCCCGGATCCGGCCTATCGGGCACCGCTCAGCCAGTATGCGCGCGTCGTCATGAACATGCCGTTCGAGGCCCCGTCGCTGAACCCGATCCTTCAGACCGATTATGCGTCTTGCGGCATCCCGCGGATGGTCCAGCAGCTGCGCCGCACCGTCCGCGACCCGATCGAGCAGCGGCTGCCGGCCGTGCAGGCGCCGGCCCTGGTGATCCGGGGCGAGCACGACCAGACGCTGTCGCAGGCCTGGGCGGAAGAGTTCACGCGGCTCTTGCCGGACGGCAGGCTGGTGGTCATCGAGGGCGCTGCGCACAACGTCCAGTACACGGCCGCCCGGGTGACGGCCCGGCTCATGCACGCCTTCCTTCAGGAAGCGTTCGCCTCGGGTGCTGCGGCCGCGATGGACGGGGTCGTGGTGCCGCGCTTGGTGGACACGCAGGACCCGCTCGCAGCGCCCAAGCCGATCTCGACCAGGCTGCATGGCATGCTCGACTACGCCACCGCGCTCCTGTGCCTCACTCTGCCCCGCGCGCTCGGCTGCAGCCCGCGGACGCAGCAGGTGCTGGCGACGAATGGCATGATGGCGCTCGGCTACAGCCTGTTCACCGACTATGAGCTGGGTGCTGCGCGGAAGATCCCGATGCCTGTCCACCTCAACATGGACGCGGCCGGAGGAATGCAGTTGCTGCTGGCCTCGGCGACGGCGCTGCGCGGCGCTCCGGCGCCGGAGCGTCTGGCAGTGGCAGCGCTGGGGCTGTTCCACCTGTTCGCCGCGGCCTCCACCCAGATGCCGATGGGGCCGGCCCGCCTGGTCCCGGTCGCCGGTGGCCGGCGCCACCTGCCCGTGGGCACGGCACCAGGAACGGGCGAGCCGGTGCCGGCGTCGGCAAGAGAGTACGCGTCGGCCTGAGAAGGAATGGCCTCGTCGGCCCCGCATCCTGCCGCAACCGCCAAGAAGCACGGCGTGAGGTGAGGATCGCCAATCAAGTCCTGCACAGAATTCGGCCAACTGACACCAGGGACGCAGCATCCCGATCCCTGAATTAGACTAATTCTAAGACATCGACATCTGCTTGCGTCCGCCCCACGAATGTCGTTTGACCTACCGCGTCGCCGGCCGAGGTGACCGAGGAAGGAGGGGCATCGACATGACCGTTGGGAACTCACTGCGCCGCTGGGCGCCCGGCATGCTGCTGACCAGTAGCATCATGCTAGTGGCTCAGGGAGCTTTCGCCGACGAGGTCAATATCTACACGACCCGCGAACCGGGCCTGATCCAGCCGCTCCTCGATGCCTTCACGAAGGAAAGCGGCATCCAGGTCAAGACTGTCGCGCTCAAGGACGGGCTGGCCGAGCGCGTCGCCAGCGAGGGCGAGAACTCGCCCGCCGACGTGCTGATGACCGTGGACTTCGGCAACCTGGTGGACCTGGTCGAGGCCGGCGTGACCCAGCCGGTCAAGTCGGAGGTGCTGGAAAGCGCCATCCCCGCCAATCTGCGTGATGCGGACGGCAACTGGTTCGCCCTCTCCCTGCGCGCCCGGGTGCTTTATGCCGACAAGGAGCTGAACGACCTCACCAGCTTCACCTATGAGGAGCTGGCCGATCCCAAGTGGGACGGCAAGGTCTGCATCCGCTCGGGCAAGCACCCCTACAACATCGCGCTCATCTCGACGATGATCGCCAAGGATGGGGTGGAGAAGACCGAGGCCTGGTTGCAGGGCGTGAAAAACAACCTCGCCCGCCCGGCGGCCGGCGGCGACCGTGACGTGGCACGCGACATCCTGGGCGGCATCTGCGAGATCGGCATCGCCAACTCCTACTATGTGGGCCTGATGCGCAGCGGCAAGGGCGGGCCCGAACAGGAGGAATGGGCCAAGGCGATCAAGGTGATCCTGCCGACCTTCGCCGATGGCAGCGGTACCCAGGTCAATGTGTCGGGTGCCGCGGTCGCCAAGCACGCGCCGAACAAGGATAACGCGGTCAAGCTGCTGGAATATCTCGTGTCCGACGAGGCGCAAGGCATCTATGCCAGCGCCAACTACGAGTATCCGGTGAAGCCGGGCGCACCGGTCGACCCGATCATCGAGGCGCTGGGGCCGCTCAAGGTGGACGCGACCCAGCTCACCGAGATCGCCGCCAACCGCAAGACCGCGGCCGAGCTGGTCGACAAGGTCGGCTTCGACGAGTAATCGCCCGGGTGGTGGCGCGGCCACCACCCCTTCCCTCATTTCTGATGGTCGCGGCGCCTGATGCGCTCTTTCCTCGCGACGGCGCTCGATCGTTCGTCCTCCCATGCCGGCCGCGGCTGGCAAATCGCCGCGGCCACCATCGCCTTTTTGGTGGTGCTGCCGATCCTGACCCTGCTCACGATCGCGACGCAGAGTTCCGGCGATCTGTGGCCACACCTGATCTCCTACGTGCTGCCGCACGCGCTGACCCAGACCGCGCTCTTGCTGCTGGGCGTCAGCCTGATCGTGGTGAGCCTGGGTACCGGCAGCGCTTGGCTGGTCACTGCCTACGACTTCCCGCTGCGCCGCATGTTCGAGTGGGCGCTGCTCCTGCCGCTGGCGATCCCGACCTATATCATCGCGTTCGCCTATCTGGACCTGATGCACCCAATCGGGCCGGTGCAGAGCGTGCTGCGCGCCCTGTTCGGCCTGGCACCGCGCGACCTGCGCTTTTTGGAGATGCGCTCGCTCACCGGCTGCATCTTCGTGCTGGGCATCGTGCTCTACCCCTATGTCTACCTGTTCGCCCGGGCGATGTTCCTGATGCAGGCGGCCAGCGTGGTGGATGCCGCGCGGATGCTGGGTGCTGGGCCCCTCAAGGTGTTCTTCCGGGTGGTGCTGCCGATGGCCCGGCCGGCGATCGCGGTCGGCACTAGCCTCGCGCTGATGGAGGCGATCAACGACATCGGCGCATCCGAGTTCCTGGGGGTGCAGACCCTCACCGTCTCGATCTATGCCACCTGGATCAACCGGACGAGCCTGCCGGGTGCCGCCCAGATCGCGATCGCCATGCTGGTCGTGGTGGTGGCGCTGATCGTGCTGGAGCGCACTGCGCGGACCCGCCAGCGCTACGCCGCCGAGGCCAGCCGCGCCCGGCGCCTCCAGCCGATACGCCTGAAGGGGTCCATGGCCCTGCTCGCCGTGCTGCTCTGCCTGGTCCCGGTCCTGCTGGGCTTCGTGGCGCCGGCCCTCCATCTCGCCAACGAGGCCTGGAAGCGGCTGAGCTTTGCGGGCTTCTCGCCGCGCCTCGTGGAGGAAACGCTCAACACCATGCTGCTCGCGGGCACGGCCACGCTGGTGATCATCCTGGCTGGGCTGGTGGTGGCGTTCGCCGCGCGCCAGTCGCAGCTGGGCCTGCAGATCCTACGCGTCGCCAGCCTCGGCTATGCCGTGCCCGGCACCGTGCTGGCGATTGGCCTGCTCTGGCCGATGGCGGCGCTGGACGGGGCTCTGAACCGTCTGGGCCTGGTGAGTGGCATGTTCCTGTCCGGCTCGGTGGCGGCCTTGATCTATGCGTATGCCGCACGGTTCATGGCGATCTCAGCAGGCGGCATCGAGGCAGGCTTGGCGCGCATCCCGCCTTCCTACGACCAGGCCGCCCGGCTGCTCGGCCGCACCCGGGCCGGCACGATCCGCGCCATCCACCTGCCGCTGGTTCGCCCGGCCCTGCTCACCGCAGCACTCCTGGTGTTCGTGGACTGCATGAAGGAGCTGCCGGCCACCCTCCTGCTTCGCCCGCTCGCGTTCGAGACCCTGGCGACGCATCTTTACGGCGAGGCCGCGCGCGGCACCTACGAGGACGGCGCCATCGCCGCCCTGCTGATCGTGCTGTTCGGCCTGATCCCGGTGATCCTGCTGGCCAGGCTCAGCCGGAAGGAAGGCTAGAGCCGGCCGGCGGCAGGCCAGGCCGGCAGGACCGCCGCCTGCAGCCGCGCCAGGGCCGGCGGAACCTCGGCTGTCTGCGGGTCCGCTTCGACCGGCCGGCGGTCCGCCATCACATAGAGCCGGTCGGCAAAGCCCCGGACCAAGCGCAGGTCGTGGGTGACGAACAGGTAGGCGACCCCGGTGTCCCGGCGCAGCCGCTGGAGGAGAAGGAGGATCTGCGCCTGGGTCAGGAGGTCCTGGCTGCTGACCGCCTCATCCAGCAGGACCAGGCGTGGCGAGAGCGCCAGGGCCCGGGCGATGCACAGGCGCTGGAGCTGGCCGCCGCTGAAGCGATGCGCGGGCCGGTCCAGCTCCGTTGGATCGAGCCCGACCGCGCGGGCCAGCCCCGCCACTCGCTCCCGCAGCCCATCGCGGTGCCCCACATGACGCAGCGGCTCGGCCACCACCTCGAAGGCGGAAAAGCGCGGATTGGTGGCGCCGAACGGGTCCTGGAACACGGCCTGGACCGACCGGCGCACGTCCGGCCGGATGCGGCCCCGCCGGTCGTGCAGCGGCGCTCCGTCGAACCGCACCTCGCCCCGGTCGGGCCGCTCCAGCCCCAGCAGGATCCGCCCGAGCGTGCTCTTGCCCGAGCCCGAGGCACCCACCAGCGCCACGCATTCGCCGGGCTCGATCCGTAGATCTGCATCCTCCAGGACCCGGACCGGCGTCCAGCGCCCGAACCGCCCGCCGCCCCGGTAGGCCTTGGCGACCTGGCACAGCTCGATCAGGCTCATGCCGCGAGCCCGGTCGGCTCGTTCTGGCAGAGCGCCAGATGCGCCTCTAGCAAGGCGCGGGTCACGAGCTGGCGCGGCTTCTGGAACAGTTCGCCGACCGCGGCCTGCTCCACGACCCGCCCGTTTGCCATCACCGCGACATGGTCGGCCAGGCGCGCCACCACCGACAGGTCATGGGTCACCAGCAGGATGCCCAGGCCGCGCCTTGCCCGCAGCCGGTCGAGCAGGTCCAGCACCTGCGCCTGCAGCACGGAATCGAGGTCGGTGGTGGGCTCGTCGGCCAGAAGGAAGCGGGGATTCAAGGCCAGCGCCAGGGCGATCATCACCCGCTGCAGCATCCCGCCGCTCAGCTGGAACGGGTAGCGCCCGACGATCTCGGCCGGGCGCTCGAACCCGACCTCGGCCAGTAGCTCCAGGGCGCGCGTCCGTGCCGCTCTCCGCCGCAGCCCAGCCAGCGCTAGGGTCTCGCGGAAGTGAAGCTCGATCGTGACGACCGGATTGAATGAGCTGCGCGGGCTCTGCTGCACCAGCCCGATTGTCCGCCCGCGCAGCGCAGCGAGGCCGGGCGTGTCCTGTTCCTCGCCATCCAGCATGATCCGCCCGCCCGTCCGGCGCACCCCCGGCGGCAGGAGGCCCAGCAGCGCCAGCGTGGTCAGGCTCTTGCCGCTGCCGCTCGCTCCCACCAGAGCCAGCACCTTCCCTGGCTGGAGGGCGAGCGCCACGTCATCCACCAGCACGCGGCCGGAGGCCTCCAGGCGCAGCCCCACCAGATCGAGCCGCCCGGTCAATGGACTCGCTCCGCCAGCACCGGGTCGAGCCGGTCGCGCAACGCGTCGCCCAGCAGGTTGAACGCCATCACCGCGACGAAGATCGCCGCACCCGGCAGGATGATCAGCATGGGCGAGGTCCAGACGAACGGCCGGGCATCATTGATCATGATGCCCCATTCCGGCATGGGCGGCGCCACGCCCAGCCCCAGGAAGGACAGGCCGGAGACGTGCAGCATCCAGTGGCCAAGATCGAGGCTGGCCAGCACCGCCAGCTGGCCCAGCACGCCCGGCAGGATGTGACGGCGCAGGATCGCAAAGCGCGACCCGCCCGCGATCACCGCCGCGGCCACGTAATCGCGATTCTTCAGCGACAGGGTCAGCCCGCGCACCAGCCGCGCATACCAGGCCCAGTGCGACAGGATCACCGCGATAATGACGTTGGCAAGGCCGGTGCCGAGCACGCCGATCATGAACAGCGCCAGCACCAAGGTGGGCACGGTCATGAAGGCGTCGCAGATCCGCATCAGCACCGCGTCGACGACGCCCCCGGCATAGCCCGCGATTGATCCCACCGTGATCGCGACGGTGAGCACGCCCACGAGGATGAGCACCACCGAGCCCAACGAGGCACGGGTGCCGGCCAGGATCCGGGAGAACAGGTCGCGGCCCAGATGGTCGGTGCCGAGCCAGTGGGCGAGCGAGGGCGGGAGCAGCCGCCGCTCCAGGTCCGCCTCGGCGGGGTCGTAGGGCGTGATCCAGGGGCCCGCCACTGCCAGGGCCAGGAGAAGCAGGACCAGGCAAAG
>NZ_WUJP01000575.1 GCF_009806515.1 Geminicoccus flavidas
GATGAAGCCCTGAAGGGCCGGGAAGTCGCGGCTGGTGATCGCCTGGAGCGCATAGCGGCCGACCCCTGGCCAGCCGAACACGATCTCCACGATCATGGCCCCGCCGATCAGCTCGCCGACATGCAGCCCGATCGCCGTGACCGGCGGGATCAGGGCATTGCGCACCACATGGCGGCCGATCACGGCGCGCTCAGGGAGACCGCGGGCCCGGGCGAACAGCAGGTGGCGCTCGCCCAGCTGCGCCAGCACCGAGGCGCGCATCAGGCGCAGATTGATCGCAGTCGACATGAGTGCGGTGGCGATCGCCGGCAGGATCAGATGCTCCAGTCCGCCTCTGCCCATCGGCGGCAGCCAGCCCAGCTGGACGGAGAAGACCAGGACCAGGAGGAAGGCCAGCCAGAAGTTCGGGATCGAGGCCCCGACGAAGGCGAACAGCCGGGTGAGCTGGTCCGGCCAGCGGTCCTTGGTCAGTGCGGCCAGGATGCCCAGCGGGATGCCCACCAGGATCACCAGGAGCAGGGCCGCACCGGCCAGTTCCAGGGTGGCCGGCAGGTAGTGGAGCAGTTCGTCCAGCACCGGCCGCCTGGTGACCCAGGACATGCCCAGGTCGAGCCGGACCGCACCCGTCAGCCAGTCCAGGTACTGGACGGAGATCGGCTGGTCGAGGCCCAGCTCCATCCGGGCCTGCGCGAGGGCGGCCTGGGTCGGCGGGATCTGGGCCAGGCGCAGATAGTCCACCGCCGGGTCACCCTGGCCCAGGCGCAGCACAAGGAACACCGCCACCGAGACGATCAACAGCAGCGGCAGGAGGGTGAGGATGCGGCGGAGCGCGAAGCGCA
>NZ_WUJP01000576.1 GCF_009806515.1 Geminicoccus flavidas
GCATCTCAGAGGCTGGCCGAAGCGGGCCGAAAGGTCTCGAACGGGATCTCGTTCACGGTCGGACCAAAGTCCACCTCCTGCAGCCTCGGCCCCGCAACATAGCTGGAGGTCGTGTAGGAGATCGGCAGATAGACCGCCTGCTCGTGCAGGGTCGTGAGCAGCCAGACATAGGTGTCGCGCCTGGCCTTCTCGTCGGTCTCGACCAGCACCTGGCCGATCCGCCGGTCGATCTCCGCCTTCATCGGCAGGCCCGACTGGGCCTGGAAGTCGGCATGGGTCGGCACACGCATCGAGCTCATGAAGGAGTGCGGGTCATAAGGCGCACCCCATGTGTCGCCGAAAATCATCCCGAACTCGCCGGACTGCTGGCGGCCCGTCACGCCGCTCTCGTCCAGGCCCACCAGCCGGACCACCATGCCGATGACCCGCAATTCCGCCTGCACCGCCTCGGCCAGCGCCTTCTGCACCGCGTCGCTGCCGACAAAGCACAAGTCGAGCTCGAGCGTCTGGCCGTCCTTGGCCCGCATCGCCCCCTCCTCGGGCCGCCGCCAGCCGGCTTCGTCCAGCAGCGCTTGGGCCAGCTCGCGGTCGAACGCGAAGGGCTTCAGCGGCACGTCGGTATAGGGGAAGTTGCGGGCGAACAGGGTCTCGGCCGGCTGCTCCAGGTCCAGCAGCACGTTTCGGACCAGCGATCGCCGGTTCACCCCGTGCAGGATCGCTCGGCGGACCCGGAGGTCGGCGGTGGGCGACCTGCCGCTGTTGAGCGCCAGGTTGCGTGAGGCCAGGGGCGGCGAGACCCCGCAGGCAAAGCGCGGGTCGGCGGCAAAGCGCTGGAAGGCCATGGCACTGAGCTGGTCGCTGCCGAAGGCCAGGTCGATCTCGCCGGTCTCCAGGGCCAGCGCCCGTGTGTTCGGGTCGGGCACCACCTTGACCAGCAGTTCAGCAAATGAGGGCTTACTGCCCCAGTAGGTCTCGTTGCGCACGAACCGGTCGTATTCGCCGGATGCCGTCTCCACGAGCCGCCAGGGCCCGGTGCCTATGGGGGCGAAGCCGGCCTCGCCCCTGGTCAGCACCGCCGGCGACAGGAAGCGGACCGGGCGGATCAGGGCCAGCTCGAACAGGACCGGGTAGTAAGAATCCTTC
>NZ_WUJP01000577.1 GCF_009806515.1 Geminicoccus flavidas
AGCCGGATGCGCACACGGTCCGGTGCCACTACCTCGACCGCCTGGAGCTGGGCGATCAGCTCCAGCCAGCCATGCTGCGCCCGGTCCGCGACCAGGGCGTCGAGATTGGCCTTGACCGCCTGGGCGTCGAACGGCGTGCCGTCGGTGAAGGTGACGCCCTGGCGCAGGGTGAAGTCCCAGGTCCGGCCATCGGCACTCACCGTCCAGCCGGTGGCGAGCCAGGGCTCGATCCGACCGCCCTCCACGTAGCGGACCAGCGGCTCGTAGACCATCGCCTGAGCGAACATCTGGTTCGGCGCGTAGCCGTGCGGATGGAGCGGGCCGACATTGCGCGCGAACGAGTAGACCAGCACATCCTTCGCGGCGGCGCGGGCCGGAAGGCCCGGCAGGACGGCCAGCGTGGCACCGGCCAGCAGGAACTCTCGGCGCAGCATGGGCGGGCTTTCACTCCGCAGGACACAGGCGCCGCCCGACGCGCCCCGAGGTCACAGGCAGGCTCGGCCGGCACAGGTATGAAGTTTCGCGAAAAACTTCATACCGATCCGCTGGCCGGCCTGTCCAGCCGCTTGTCCCCCGCCCTCAGCCCGGCACGGGCGCGTCCTCGCGCACCAGCCCTTCCCGCTTCAACTCCGCCCAGAAGTCCGCCGGGATGTCGGTGCGGAAGATCGCGAGATTCTCTTCCAGCTGCGCCACCGTCCGGGTGCCAGGGATGTTCGACACGATCGCCGGATGGGCCAGGACGAACTGCAGCGAAGCGGCCTTGAGCGGCACCTGGTGGCGCTGACAGACCGCCTCGATCCGCCGAACCCGCTCCATGATCTCTTCCGGTGCCGGGCGGTAATTGTACTTGGCACCCGGTACGGCACCAGTCGCGAGGATGCCGGAGTTATAGCCGCCACCCAGCACGACCGAGGCGCCGCGCTCGACGCACAGTGGCAGGAAGCCGTCCAGCGCCTCCTGCTCCAAGAGCGTGTAGCGCCCAGCCAAAAGGAAGCAGTCGAAGTCGTGGCGTTTCAGGCCCTCATGGCAGACCTGCCACTCGTTGACGCCCAGGCCCACGGCCTTGACCACGCCCTCGTCGCGCAGCTTCAGGATCGCCTGGGCACAACCGTCCATCGCCTGCTCGAACACTTGCGGCTGCTCGTCGCCGAAGTTAAACCGGTCGATGTCGTGGATGAACAGGATGTCGATCCGCTCGATCGCCAGGCGCTGCAGGCTATCCTCGAAGGCACGCATCGTGCCGTCATAGGAGAAGTCGAACTGGAGGCGGAACGGCGCGGCATTCACCCAGGGGGCGAAGTCGATCGAATCCCGCCTAGCCGGCACCAGCCGTCGGCCGACCTTGGAGGAGACCACCAGTTCGTCACGCGGATACCAGCGCAGCCCCTGGCCCAGTCGCAGCTCGCTCAGCCCATGGCCATAGAGCGGCGCGGTATCGAAATAGCGCACGCCCGCGTCCCAGGCCGCCGCGATCATGGCAGCGCTGGTCTCCTCGGTGATCGGCTGCAGGAAATTGCCGATCGGCGCAGCACCGTAGCCAATCTGAGTCACTTCGAGGCCGCTTCTCGGCATGCGGCGCCTGGCGATCGGATCCATCCGTCCCTCCCCTTACATAGTTCGGGTAACCGTATGGTTACTTGAGGGGACTGGCAAGCCGTAGCGGGACGCCGGTTGGCGGGTCCGGCCGGGTCAGCCCTCCTCGTCCGCCGGCTGGGCAATCACCTCCCACACCAACCCATCCGGATCGGCGAAAAAGCCGGCAAAGCCGCCCCAGGCCTGCGGCTGCGGCTCCCCCGCCACCAGCCGCCCGCCCGCGGCACCGGCCCGCGCGACCAAGGCTTTGACCTCGTCCTCGCTGGCCGCGAGCATGCTGAGGACCATCCCGCCGGTCTGGCCGGGCACACCGAGGTGGCCGAACTGCCGGGTGAAGAAGCCGCGCTCGTAGAGCAGCAGGGACAGGCCGCGCTCCAGGTCGATCTTCACATAGTCGTCACTGGTGCTGACCCGCTCCGCCGACCAGCCCAGGCCGTCGCGATAGAAGGCGGCCGTCCGCTGGAGGTCGTCCACCGCGACGCTGATGAGGTCGAGGCTGGGCTTGGTCATGCGCGTCTCCGTGGCTGTTCGGGACTGGTCGGCCCGAGGCTGCGGCAGGGCGGCCGTGCGGTAAAGCCCGGGCCGGGCCCGAAGGTGCCACGATCGCGCAAACCCGGGGTACCGGACTGCCTACTTGCGCGCCTTGCGCCTGGCGTAGCGCTCGTCACGGGCGGCCTTCTGCGCCGCCAGGCGATCCTGTTCCTGCTGGCGCTCGAGTTCGGCCTGGGCCTCCAGAGCGGCCTTCTCGGCCTCGGCCTCGGCCGCCAGCCGTGCCCGCTCGGCGGCCAAGGCGGCTTCCTGCTCGCGCTTGATCGCATCCCGCTCGGCCTTGCGGGCCTCGCGCGCCCGCGCGATGGCTACGCGCTCCGCCTGGCGGGCCGCTGCGGCCGGGTCGTTCGCGGACGCCTTCGCCCGGAAGCGCTCGAGCAGCGCCTGCTTGGCAGCCGCCGAGGCGTTGCTCCGCTCGGCAAAGCTGACATTGTTGGATTCGATAGGACTATTTCTCATCCACGTGATGTGAGGGCGCGCGAGCCGATTTCAACACTGCAACCGCACCGGCCCGCTCAGTTCCTCGCTCGCCCACGGGGCCGCCGGGGACTACCAGATCAGGTAGCCGCCATCGATCACATAGGCGGAGCCGGTCACGAAGTCGGAGGCCGGGCTGGCGAGATAGAGGGCCAGGGGCCCGATCTCCTCCGGGTTGCCCGGCCGGCCCATCGGGATCTGGTCGACGAAGGTCCGGATCACCTCGGGCTTCAGCTCGTTCCAGCGCTTGTTGGCATCGGTCATGAACAGGCCCGGGCAGATCGCGTTGACGTTGACGCCGCGCTGCGCCCAGTCGGCCGCGGTCGCCCGCGTGAAGTGGAGCAGGGCCGCCTTGGTGGCCTCGTAGTGCCGGCCATGGATGCCACGATTGGCGATGATGGCGCTGATCGAGGCGATGTTGACGATCTTGCCGCGCGCCGGCCCCGGACGGTCGAGCATCGAGCCGCCGATCAGCTTGGTTGCAAGGAACGCGCTGGTCAGGTTCAGGTCGACCAGCCGCTGCCAGGTCTCGAGCGGCATCTCCTCCGTCGGGATGTTGGCCTCGCGGTTGCCGACATTGTTGATCAGGATGTCGATCTGGCCGGGGATCGCAAGCGCGTCGCGGCAGGCCCGCTCGCAGTCCGCCGGATCGGCCATGTCGGCCGCGATCGTCCAGACTTCACGGCCCAGCGCCCGGATCTCTTCGGCGGTGGCGACCAGGGTCTCCTGGTTGCGCCCGATCAGGATCACATCGGCTCCGGCCTCGGCGATCGCCAGCGCCATCGCCCGGCCGAGCCCGCGGCTGCCGCCGGTGACCATCAGTCGCCTGCCGTCGACCCGGAACTTGTCCAGCACGCCCACTACCGTTCTCCCTTCACTCGTGGCGGGGCAGAGCGACTCACGCGGGGCGCACCCGCGTCAAGTGGGCACGTCCTCCGAGAGCGCGCGGAAAGTCATCATATCGCTTGCTCGGGCCCGACTGATATATTACTCTTCCGCCAATGCTGGTCATCAAGACACCAGACTTTTCAGGAGGCAGGCTTGCTGCTCGATCCCGACCGGCTCCTGCCGGTAGATCCCGCTGCCCGCAGCCTGGCGCGCCGGCTCCTGGCCGAGGTGGCGTCCTTGCCGATCGTCAGCCCGCACGGCCACACCGATCCCAGTTGGTACGCGCAGGACCAGCCCTTTCCCGACCCCGCCCAGCTGTTCGTGGTGCCCGACCACTACGTGTTCCGCATGCTCTACAGCCAGGGCGTGAAGCTGGAGGAACTGGGCGTGCCGAGCGTGGACGGCACGCCGGTCGAGACCGACGGGCGCAGAATCTGGCGGCGTTTCGCGGAGCACTACCACCTGTTCCGCGGCACCCCGACCCGGCTCTGGCTGGACCATGCCTTCGCCACCCTGTTCGGGCTGGAGGAGCGCCTTTCCGCGCGCAATGCCGATTCGTACTATGACCGGATCGCCGACTGCCTGACCCGGCCGGAGTTCCGGCCGCGCGCCCTGTTCGAGCGGTTCGGCATCGAGGTGATCGCCACCACCGAGAGCCCGCTCGACGATCTGCACTGGCACAAGCAGATCCGGGAATCCGGCTGGGGCAGCCGGGTGATCACCGCGTACCGCCCCGACCCGGTGGTCGATCCCGACTTCCAGGACTTTGCCGCCAATCTCGACCGGTTCGGCGAGCTCACCGGCTGCGATACCGGCAGCTGGCAGGGTTATCTCGATGCCCATCGCCAGCGCCGCGCCTTCTTCAAGACGATGGGCGCCACCGCCACCGACCACGGCCACCCGACGGCACGGACCCTCGACCTGGACGGGCCGGCTGCTACCGACCTGTTCGCGAAGGTGCGCGGCGGCGAGGCCTCGGCCGAGGAGCGCGAGGCGTTCCGCGCGCAAATGCTGACCGAGATGGCGCGGATGAGCCTGGACGACGGGCTGGTCATGCAGATCCATCCCGGTGCCTGGCGCAACCACGACCCGCATCTCTTCGCCCGCTTCGGCCGGGACAAAGGCGGGGACATCCCGACTCGCACCGACTATGTCGAAGCACTGCGCCCGCTGCTGGCTGCCGTCGGCCATCGCGCCGACCTGACCGTGATCCTGTTCACGCTGGACGAGAGCACTTACGCGCGCGAGCTGGCGCCCCTGGCCGGCGTCTATCCCTGCCTGAGGCTGGGTCCCGCCTGGTGGTTCTTCGACAGTCCCGAGGGCATGCGGCGATATCGCGAGCTCACCACCGAGACGGCCGGCTTCTACAACACGGTGGGCTTCAACGACGACACCCGCGCCTTCCCCTCGATCCCGGCCCGCCACGACGTGGCGCGGCGGGTCGACTGCGCCTTTCTCGCCGAGCTCGTGCTGACCG
>NZ_WUJP01000578.1 GCF_009806515.1 Geminicoccus flavidas
TGATGCTCAACCGACGCACCGCGCTGGCCGCCGGCACCGCACTGGCCACCACCGGCATGATGGGTAGTGCCGCCCGGGCGCAGACCGTCACGCTGCGCTCCGCCGACATCCATCCGGAAGGCTATCCGACCGTGACGGCGGTCCAGTTCATGGGCGAGCTGATCAAGGAGCGCACCGGCGGCCGGCTGGAGGTCCAGGTCTTCCCGTCCGGCCAGCTGGGCGGAGAGAAGGACACGATCGAGCAGACGCGGTTCGGCGTCATCGACATGAACCGGATCAACTTCGCGCCGTTCAACAACCTGATCCCCGAGACCCAGATCCTCTCGCTCCCCTTCCTGTTCCGCTCCGAGGACCACATGCACCAGGTCATCGACGGCGAGATCGGCGAGGAGATCGCCGCCGCCTTCGAGCCGCACGACCTCGTGGTACTGGCCTTCTACGATTCGGGTGCCCGCTCCTTCTACAATGCCAAGCACCCAATCCAGACCCTGGACGACATGAAGGGCCTGAAAATCCGGGTCCAACAGTCCGACCTGTTCATCGCCATGATCCAGGCGCTCGGTGCCAACGCCACGCCGATCCCGTTCGGCGAGGTCTACTCTGCCCTGCAGACCGGCGTGGTCGACGGGGCAGAAAACAACTGGCCGTCCTATGATTCGGTGAAGCATTACGAGGTCGCGAAGTTCTACTCGCAGACCGAGCACTCCATGTCGCCGGAAGCCCTGGTCATGTCGAAGGCCAGCTATGATCGCCTGACCCCAGAGGACCAGGCGATCGTCAAGGCGGCGGCGAAGGAATCGGTGCCGAAGATGCGCGAGCTGTGGGTGGCGCGCGAGAAGGAAGCGCGAGCGCGGGCCGAGGCTGGCGGTGCGGTCGCCAATCCGGTGGACAAGGCGCCGTTCATCGCTGCGATGGAACCGGTCTACGCGCAGTTCGTGACGGACGCGAAGCTCCAGGACCTGGTGCAACGCATCCGCGCCATGGCCTGAGTCGGCCTCCCCCGCCCGTTCCCCCAGCCGGATCGCGCCATGCCCGCCGCTGCCGCCATTCCCGAGGACCCGACCGCCCCACCGGAGTCGCCGCTGGTCCGGCCGGTGGGGCCGCTCGCCCGGCTGCACCGGGTGCTCGACCGGGTCGCGGCCGTGGCCCTCTGGTCGGCCGCGGCGGGCCTGGTCGCCATGACCGCCGCGATCGCCTGGCAGGTGTTCGGCCGCTACGTGCTGAATGACAGCCCGCACTGGACCGAGCCCGGCTCGCTCCTCCTCATGAGCTGGTTCATCCTGCTGGGCGCCGCGGTGGGGGTGCGCGAGAGCGACCACTTAGGCTTCGAGATCGGCTTGGCCCTCGCCCCGCCCAAGCTGCGCAAGGCGATGCAGTGCACCACCTTCGCGCTGATCACCCTGTTTGGCCTGGGCATGGCCTTCTATGGCGCGAAGCTCGCCGCCGGCACTTGGGGTGCCACCATGTCGGGCCTGGGCATCCCGCAGGGGGTGGACTACCTCCCTCTTGTAATGGGCGGCCTGCTCATCGCCCTGTTCGCCCTGGAGAAGCTGCTCCAGCGCCTGATCAGCCGGGAAGAGGGCTGAACCGGTGGCGATGGCGATCCTGTTTGGCGTGTTCTCCTTCCTCCTGCTGATCGGCACGCCGGTCGCCTTCTGCCTGGGCATCGCCTCGGTGGCGACCGTGCTCTACATGGGCATCCCGCCGGTCGTGGTGTTCCAGCAGCTGAACTCGGGCATCAACGTCTTCGCGATGATGGCGATCCCGTTCTTCATCTTCGCCGGCGACCTGATGATCCGCGGCGGCATCGCCGAGCGGCTGATCCGCTTTGCAGCGAGCCTGGTTGGCCACCTGCGCGGTGGCCTGGGCCAGGTCAACGTGCTGACCTCGACCATGTTCGGCGGCATCTCCGGCTCGGCCGTGGCCGATGCCTCGGCGGTGGGCGGCATCATGATCCCGCAGATGGCCAAGCGCGGCTATGACCGGGACTATGCGGTCAATGTCACGGTGAACGCGGCGATCATCGCCCTGCTGGTCCCGCCCTCGCACAACATGATCATCTACTCGGTGACCGCGGGCGGCAGCATCTCGATCGCCGACCTGTTCACCGCCGGCATCATCCCGGGCCTGCTCCTGGCTCTGGCACTCATGATCACCGCCTGGATCGTCGCGGTGCGCCGCGGCTACCCGGCCGGGATGTTCCCGGGCTTTGTCGCGATCGGCCGCTACCTGCTGGCCGCCCTGCCGGGCCTCCTCCTGATCGGCATCATCTTCGGCGGGGTGCGCTCGGGCGTGTTCACCGCGACTGAGAGCTCCTGCATCGCCGTCGTCTATGCGCTGCTGGTCACCGTGCTGGTCTACCGGGAGCTGGACTGGCGGGGCTTCTGCGAGGCGACGCTGGGGTCAGTGCGCACCACCGCCATGGTGCTGCTGGTGATCGGGACGGCCGCCTCGTTCGGCTGGCTGATGGCCTTCATGCAGGTACCGGCCGCCACGATCGCGTTGATGCAGGCGATCTCGTCGGACCCGATCGTCATCCTCCTCCTGATCAACCTGGCGCTCTTGTTCCTCGGCACCTTCATGGACATGGCGCCGCTCATCATCATCACCACCCCAATCTTCCTGCCGCTGGTGAAGAGCTTTGGCATCGACCCGGTCCATTTCGGCGTGATCCTGATCCTGAATGCCGGGATTGGCCTGAACACGCCGCCGGTGGGCTCGGTGCTGTTCGTCGGCTGCGCGGTGGGCGGCATCACGATCGGCCAGGCGATGAAGACGATCTGGCCGTTCTTCGGCGCGTCCATCGCCGTGCTCCTGCTGGTCACCTACGTGCCTGCCCTGTCCTTGTGGCTGCCGGCTTTGTTCCGGTGACCGACGCGCTCGCCCGCGAGCCCGAGCTGGCCACCAGCCACCGGCGCTGCCAGCATCTCCTCCAGATCCACCCAGCCGGGAAAGGAGCCGCCTGATGCCCCTGTTCGCCACCACCGCCGATGCGCCCTGGCAGGAGGTGGCGCCCGGCGTGCGCCGCCAGGTCCTGAGCCACGACCCGAACATGATGACCGTGCGGGTCCAATTCGAGAAGGGTGCGGTCGGCGCCATGCACCAGCACCCCCACACCCAGGTGAGCCTGGTGGAATCTGGCGTGTTCGAGGCGACGATCGCGGGCGAGACCCGCTGCCTCCAGCCGGGCGACATCTACCACGTACCGCCCAATGCACCGCATGGTTGCGTCGCCCTGGAGGCGGGGGCGCTGGTGGACGTGTTCACCCCCAGGAGGGACGATTTTCTCTAGGTCAGTCCGGACGGCCGGATCCCAACCGGCGGCCCAGGATGGTCGTCACGCCCAGTGCCGATGCCGCCGCCGCCAAGACCACGATGGACGCTGCCGGCCAGCCCCAGGTCTCGATCACCTCGCCGACCAGCACGGGGCCCAGCATCTGACCGAGATTGCTGCCCTGCATCAACAGGCCGACGACGATCGCCGTCAGCGCGGGAACAGGTGCTGCGACCGGGGCGGAGGCCAGGAGCGTGGCCGGGATCAGCCCGCCGATCGCCGAGAACAGCAGGCAGAGCAGCAGGGCCGGCCCATTGCCGATCATGGCCGGGAAGATGCCAAGCGCGCACACCCCCATCAGGAGGGCGGCAATGCCGATTAGCCCTGCGCGGGACACACCTCGGGCGAGCAGCCGGCCGGCCGCCAGATTGCCCAGCACGTTCACGGCAGTGGCGACCGCGCTCAACAGGCCGGCCGTACCGTGGTCCAACTCCATCCGGATCATCAGCAGGATCGGCAGGAAACTGAACAGGGCGAAGAACATCAGGCTGTAGAGCACGAAGCAGACCGCCAGGAGCAGGGGTGCTGGGGCCTTGAGCGCTTGCACCACGTCCTGCAGGAGGCCGGTTCCAGGCTCGGCCGGCTGCGCGTCCCCTGCCGGCACGACCCGCAGCACCGCGACCAGGACGAGTGTCGCCAGCACCGCGTTGGCCCACCAGAGCGCGCGCCAGCTCTCGAACAGAGGGCCGATCAGCATCGCGAGCGCCATCCCGGTAGGCATGAAGCAGCTCCATAGCGACAGCGTCCCATCCCGCGCGTGTCGCGGAACGATCCGCTGCAGCACGGCCGGTGCTGCGACCACGATCAGGAGGAATCCCAGCCCCTCGACGACACGCGAGGCCAGGAGCAGCGGGAACGAGGCGGCGCCGGCTCCGCCGGCGACACCGCCGGCGATCGCCAGAAGCCCCAGGGACAGCACGAGCCGGTCGCCCAGCGCCCGGACCAGGGCGCCGGCGGAAATGCCGCCCGCAGCGCCCAACAGCGCGAACACCGCCGTCAACCAGCCGATCGCGGCCAGATCGACGTCGAAATCCATCTGCAGGAGCGGCGCCGCGATTGCAGCCTTGCCGACCTGCACCGCGGCGACCACGCCGGCCCCGACGACAGCGGCCACGGCAATCCGATCCACGGCCTGCGCAGGCAGGCCCATCGCCCTTGCCATCAGGCCGCCTCCGTCATCCTGGCAGCAGCCAGGGCACGCGCCAGCGTCGCCACGTAGCGGCCCTGGAAGCGGGCACCCGCCAGCTCGTTCTCGCTCGGCTGGCGATCGCCGCCCTGGCCGTCGTCGGCAAGTGTCGAGGCACCATAGGGCGAGCCGCCAGTCACCTCGTCCATGCGCAGCTGACCCTTGAAGCTATAGGGCAGGCCGGCGACAACCATACCGAGATGCAGGAGCACGGTGTGGATGGAGACGAGCGTGGTCTCCTGGCCGCCATGCTGGCTGCCGGTGGAGGTGAACGCACTGCCGAGCCGCCCGACCAGCGCGTCGCGCGCCCAAAGGCCACCAGCCTGATCCAGGAAGTTCTTCATCTGGGCGGCCATGTTGCCAAAGCGCGTGGGCGTCCCGATCACGATGGCGTCGTAGTCTGCCAGTTCCTCGACCGTCGCAACCTCGGCCGGCTGATCCAGCCGGTAGCCTTTTCGGTGGGCGACGGCTTCGGGCACCAGCTCGGGCACCCGCTTCACCACGACCGCGGCACCCGCCTCCCGAGCGCCCGTGGCCACCGCCTGCGCCAGCCGCTCCACATGGCCAAAGGCTGAATAATAGAGCACCAGTACCTTCGTCATTCCCTGTGTCCTCCGGATCTGCTGCCGGCGGAAGATAGGGCTGCCACCTGATCTACTGGAGTGCGATAATCCGCATCGAACTGATACGCAGGATCGATCATGTTGGACGTCCTGACCCTGGATCAGCTCCGAACCTTCGTGGCGGTGGTCGAGACCGGCAGCTTTCGAAAAGGTGCGGCACGCCTCGCCCGGGCGCAGTCGGCGGTCAGCCATGCTATCGCCAACCTGGAGCGGGAACTGGGCCTCAGCCTGTTCGACCGTGCCAGCCATCGCCCGCGGCTGACGCCGGAGGGTGAGGCCCTGCTCGCCAACGCACGGGACATCCTGCTGCGGGTCGACGCGATGCGCGCCCGTGCCCGGGGGGTGGGTCAGGGCGTTGAGCTGGAACTGTCACTGGTGGTCGACACTCTGTTCCCGCTGGACCTGGTGGGGATGGCACTGGTCGAGGTCCGCGAAACTTACCCCACCGTCGCCATCCGTCTCGACGTGGCACCCATGGGCGGGCCCGCCTCCGCCCTGCTGGAGCAACGCAGTACCCTGGCAATTATGGCCGGCGAGGATTTCCGCGACCCGCGCCTGTCCTTCACCGCCCTCAGCCCGATCGAGCAGGTGGCGGTGGTGGCAGGCAGCCATCCTCTCGCCCGCCAGCCTGCCGGTACGCCACTCGACGTGGCGCAGCTCTTCGACCATCTGCAGATCGTGCTGGCCGATCCCACGCCCATGTCCGAAGGGCGCAGCTTCGGGGTGCTGTCGCCTCAGACCTGCCGGGTCGGCAGCCAGGAAGCCAAGCACGCCATGATCCTGGCGGGGCTCGGCTGGGGCAGGCTGCCCGGCTGGCTGGTCGCGCGGGATCTAAGGGAAGGTCGGCTCCACCGGCTGGACACAAGCGCGCTCGGCCGCGGCGGCCAGACCAGGTATGAAGTCTACCTGGTCCACCGCCTGGATCAGCCGCTGGGGCCCGCTGCCCGCACGTTCGCCAGGGCGCTGGCGGAACACGACGGCTGACGGCCGTTCACGCCTCACCCAAGAGCTCGAACACC
Organism: Geminicoccus flavidas; assembly: GCF_009806515.1. Classification (GTDB taxonomy): domain Bacteria; phylum Pseudomonadota; class Alphaproteobacteria; order Geminicoccales; family Geminicoccaceae; genus Geminicoccus; species Geminicoccus flavidus. Next base: position 6,163 of record NZ_WUJP01000578.1, read on the forward strand.
CGCTCGGTCCGCGCCCGGCCCGGCAGTTCGATCACGCCGTGCGGCCGGAAGCGGAACTGCGCTTCCGCCTGGGTGTGGGTCGCTTCGGAGACCAGGATCCGGCTGCCCAGGCGCTTGTTGGCGGCTTCCAGCCGGGCGGCCAGGTTCACCGCGTCGCCGATCACCGTGTAGGTGCGGGCGTGCTGCGGGCCGAGGCTGCCGGCGATCACCTCGCCGGTGGCGATGCCGCAGCGGATCTCGATCGCGTCCGCCGACAGGCCGAACTGGTTGCGGACGCGGGCGCGCAACTGTTCGAGCCGGGCACGCTGGGCAAGTGCCGCCCGGCAGGCCAGCACGGCCGGCTCGCCCTGCGGCGTGAACAGGCGCGACCAGAATGCCATGATCCCGTCGCCGATATATTTGTCGGTGACGCCGTGATGCGCGCCGATGGGCGCCGACATCTCCTCCAGATAGGCGTTCAGGAAGGCGACGATTCCGGATGCCGGCAGTTCCTCCGCCAGATGGCTGAAGCCCTGCAGGTCGAGGAAGGCGATGGTCGCCTCCTGCCGGCTGCCCTCGTCGATCTGGTCGGCCTGGGCGATCAGCCGCTCGACGATGCGCGGGTCGATATAGGAGCCGAACAGGCTCTTCAGCTTGCGCCGCTGCCGCTCGACCGAGATATCCGCGAGCAGCACGATCACCCCGCCCGGGTCCTCGCCCTCGCCGCGCAGCAGGGTGGTGCGCACCAGGAGGTCGCGCACCGTGGCGAGCT
>NZ_WUJP01000579.1 GCF_009806515.1 Geminicoccus flavidas
CCAGGGTCACCTCGCGCTCATGGGTGACCGCGGGCTCGTAGAGCGCCTGGAGCAGCAGCTCGTTCAGCGGCTCGAAGGCCTCGTCCAGGAGAAACAGCTCGGCATAGCTTTGGCCGATGGCGCTGGCCACATCCAGGTCGAGCAGCCGGGCGGCGGCCGGGTTGATGGTGATCAGCCGGCCTTCCAGGTCGAGCGTCAGGACACCGTCCTGCAGGTCAGCCAGGATCCGCTCGTGGATCTGCAGCTCGACGGCCAATGCGGCTTCCCCCATCGCGAGCCCGTGCCGCCAGATCATGGCAGGCTGGCCGGCGCTTGTCGCCTCCGCCCGGGCACCGCATCGTGGCCTGGCACGACCGACCGCACCGCCGAGAACAGGCCGTCCCATGCAGCTCCGCCACCTGGCATATTTCGCTTCACTCGGGCGCGAGTTGCATTTCGGCCGGGCTGCGGCTGCCTGCAACATCACCCAGTCCACCCTGTCCGCGGCGATCCGCCAGCTCGAGGAGGAGGTGGGCGCACCGCTGGTCGAGCGCGACCGTCGCTTTCGTGACTTCACCCCAGAAGGCCGGGTCCTGCTCGGCTGGGCCAGGCGGATGCTGGCCGAGCGCGACCTGCTGGGCCAGGAGCTGGCCGCCTTGCGCGAGGGGCTCACCGGCCATCTGCGGATCGGTGCCATCCCGATGGCCCTGCCGATCGTGGGCATGGTGACGACGCCCCTGCTGGAGGCCTATCCGGGCGTGCGCATGACCGTGACCTCGCGCACCTCCACCGAGATCCAGCGCGGCCTGGACGAGTTCCACCTGGAAGCCGGCCTGACCTATCTCGACAACGAGCCGCTGCACGGGCTGCGCGCCGTACCGCTCTATCGCGAGCGCTATCTGCTGGTAACGCCCAAGGAAGGGCCGTTCGCCGGGCGCAGGGAGGCAGCCTGGTCGGAGCTGGCGCCGCTGCCGCTCTGCCTGCTCACCCCGGACATGCAGAACCGGCGCATCCTGAACGGCATCTTCACCGAGATGGGCCTCACCCCCGCACCGCGCCTGGAGACCAACTCGGTGATGGCGCTCTATTCGCAGATGCGTGCCGGCGCCTGGTCCAGCGTCCTGCCGCACAGCTTCCTCTGGGTCGCCGGCATCCCGCCCGGGATGATCGCCCTGCCGCTGACCAGTCCCGAACGGTCCCACATGATCGGGCTGGTGCTGCGCGACCAGTCGCCGATCCCGC
>NZ_WUJP01000580.1 GCF_009806515.1 Geminicoccus flavidas
CACTGGTGGACGCTCTCGAAAAAGCGGCATCCGGATTGCGGCTTCAGGACATGATCGAGCGATTGGAAGCTGATGATCGGGAATAGCGATCATACCATCGATTTTCCCCGTTTGATCATCGCGCTGAACCGGTGGATAGAATTAGTCGAACTCTGAAGGACGGTTCGCTGCGGGAGGCTGGCGGCTTGCTGGTGCAGGAACGGTATCGAGAATTCGACCCGGCGGAAGTGCGGGCGGTGGCGATGGAGCTGAAGGGCCTGGAGGGCCCGCTCCTGCCGATCCTCCACGCGCTGGTCGACCGGTTCGGCCATGTCGATCGCCGCGCGATCCCGATCGTGGCCGAGGTCCTGAACCTGTCGCGCGCCGACGTGCATGGCGTCGTGACCTTCTACCACGACTTCCGGCAGGAACCGGCCGGGCGCCATGTGATCAAGCTCTGCCAAGCCGAGGCCTGTCAGTCGATGGGCTCGGACCGGGTGCTGGCCGCGCTCGAGACAGCGCTCGGCATCCGTCTGGGCGAGACCAGCCCAGATGGCCGCGTCACGCTGGAGCCGGTCTACTGCCTGGGCCTGTGCGCCAGCGCACCGTCGGCCATGCTGGACGGCGAGCTCCATGGCCGGCTCGATCCGCAAAGCGTGCTGGCTCTCGCCCAGGAGGTGGCGGCATGAGCCGGGTGCGCGTCTTCGTCCCCCAGGATGCCGCGGCGCTGGCGGT
>NZ_WUJP01000581.1 GCF_009806515.1 Geminicoccus flavidas
GGGTGCCGGCCAGGTGGTGGCCCGGATCCGCGCCGAGGCGCTGACTCGCGGGCTCGACCTCGAGATCGTGCGCAACGGCAGCCGCGGCATGCTTTGGCTGGAGCCGCTGGTCGAGGTTGAGCTGCCGCAGGGCCGGGTCGGCTATGGCCCGATGACCGCGGCCGAGGTGCCCTCCCTGTTCGACGCCGGCTTCCTCCAAGGCGGCAGCCACCCGCGCGCGATCGGCCTGGTCAGTGACCATCCCTGGCTCGCCTGCCAGCAGCGCCTCACATTTGCCCGCTGCGGGCTGACCGCCCCGCTCTCGCTGGACGACTACCGCGCGCATGGCGGGCTCGCGGGCCTGACCAAGGCGCTGGAGATGGCGCCGGCGGCGATCGTCGAGGAGGTGGTCCGCTCGGGCCTGCGCGGCCGGGGCGGCGCCGGCTTTCCCACCGGCATCAAGTGGCGCACCGCCGCCCAGACCGAAGCCGACCAGCGCTACATCGTCTGCAATGCGGACGAGGGCGACAGCGGCACGTTCGCCGACCGGATGATTATGGAGGGCGACCCGTACCTGCTGATCGAGGGCATGGTGATCGCCGGCCTCGCCGTGGGTGCCACCAAGGGCTTCGTCTATATCCGCTCCGAATATCCCCATGCCTTCAAGACCTTCGTCGAGGCGATCCGGATCGCCGTGGCAGAGGGCATCCTGGGCGACGACATCCTGGGCAGCGGGCGGGTCTTCCACCTGGAAGCGCGCTTAGGGGCCGGGGCCTATATCTGCGGCGAGGAGACCTCGCTGCTGGACAGCCTGGAGGGCAAACGCGGCACGGTGCGCAAGAAGCCGCCTCTGCCCGCGATCCAGGGCCTGTTCGGCCGCCCGACCATCATCAACAACGTGCTGTCGCTGGTGGCCGTGCCGACCATCCTGGCGATGGGCGGCGACTACTACCAGGAGTTCGGGATGGGCCGCTCCCGCGGCACCATGCCGATCCAGCTGGCCGGCAACATCAAGCATGGCGGGCTGATCGAGCGCGCCTTCGGCCTGACGCTGGGCGAACTCGTCGAGGATCTGGGCGGCGGCACCCGCACCGGCCGGCCGATCCGTGCGGTGCAGGTGGGCGGCCCGCTCGGCGCCTACTGGCCGACCTCGCTGTTCGATACGCCGTTCGACTACGAGGCGTTCGCCGCCAAGGGCGGGATGATCGGCCATGGCGGCATCGTCGTGTTCGACGACACGGTCGACCTGGCCCGACAGGCCCGCTTCGCGCTGGAGTTCTGCGCGATCGAGTCCTGCGGCAAGTGCACGCCCTGCCGGATCGGCTCGACCCGTGGCGTCGAGGTGATGGACCGGATCCTGGCCGGACAGGACGTCGTGAACCAGATCACCCTGTTGCAGGACCTGGCCGAGGTGATGCGCGACGGCTCGCTCTGCGCGCTGGGCGGCCTCACGCCGATGCCGGTCATGAGCGCGCTCACCCACTTCCCCGAAGACTTCGACCGCGCGCCCAGCGCGCAAGCTGCCGAGTGAGAAGGACCGACATCATGACCCTCATCAAGGAGCAGGATCTCGGCACCCCCGCCGTCGTCAGCGACGTATCGGTGACCCTGGAGATCGACGGCCATCCGGTCACGGTTCCGGCCGGCACCACGGTGATGCGCGCGGCCGCACGGGCGGGCGTGTCGGTGCCGAAGCTGTGCGCCACCGACACGCTGGAGGAGTTCGGCTCCTGCCGCCTGTGCCTGGTCGAGATCGAGGGCCGGCGCGGCACGCCGGCTTCCTGCACTACGCTGGTCGAGCCGGGCATGAAGGTCGTCACCCAGAACGAGCGGCTGGGCAGGCTGCGCCGCGGGGTGATGGAACTCTACATGTCCGACTTCCCGACGGACAATCTGGCGATCCCGTCCAGCGGCGACTGCGAGATGCAGGACATGGTCGCGGCGGTCGGCCTGCGCGAGGTCCGTTACGGCTTTGCCGGCGCCAACCACCAGGACCTGCGCAAGGACGAGAGCAACCCCTACTTCACGTTCGACCCGGCCAAGTGCATCGTCTGCTCGCGCTGCGTGCGCGCCTGCGCCGAGGTCCAGGGCACCTTCGCGCTCACCATCGAGAATCGCGGCTTCGCGTCCAAGGTGTCGGCCGGCATGGCCGAGCCTTTCCTCGAATCCGAATGCGTGTCCTGCGGTGCCTGCGTGGACGCCTGCCCGACCTCGTCGCTCATGGACAAGGCGATCATCCAGAACGGGATGCCCAACCGCAGCGTGGTGACGACCTGCGCCTATTGCGGGGTCGGCTGCTCGTTCAAGGCCGAGTTGCAGGGCAACCAGGTCCTCCGCATGCGCCCGCACAAGGACGGCAAGGCCAATCACGGCCACTCCTGCGTGAAGGGCCGCTTCGCCTGGGGCTATGTCACGCACAAGGACCGGATCACCAAGCCGATGATCCGGTCCTCGATCCATGAGCCCTGGCAGGAAGTCTCCTGGGAAACCGCGATCAACCATGCGGCTTCCGAGTTCAAGCGCATCCAGGCGAAGTACGGGCGCGGCTCGATAGGCGGCATCACCAGCTCGCGCTGCACCAACGAGGAGACGTTCCTCGTCCAGAAGATGGTCCGCGCCGCGTTCGGCAACAACAATGTCGATACCTGCGCGCGCGTCTGCCACTCGCCGACCGGCTACGGGCTGCGCACCGCGTTCGGCACGTCCGCCGGCACGCAGGACTTCGATTCGGTGATGGATGCCGACGTCATCCTGGTGATCGGCGCCAATCCGACCGACGCCCACCCGGTGTTCGGCTCGCGCATGAAGAAGCGCCTGCGCCAGGGTGCCCGGCTGATCGTGATCGACCCGCGCCGGATCGACCTGGTGCGCACGCCCCATGTCCAGGCCGAGTATCATCTCCAGCTCCTGCCCGGCACCAATGTCGCGGTACTGAACGCGCTGGCCCACGTGATCGCCACCGAGGGCATGGTCGACGAGGCCTTCGTCGCCGAGCGCTGCGATCCCGCCGACTTCGCGGTCTGGCTGGACTTCATCAGGCGCCCGGAGAATGCGCCCGAGGCGGTCGAATCCATGACCGGTGTGCCGGCGGCCACGATCAGGGCTGCCGCGCGCCTCTACGCCATGGGCGGCAATGCCGCGATCTATTACGGCCTGGGTGTCACCGAGCACAGCCAGGGCTCGACCGCGGTCATGGCCATGGCCAACCTCGCCATGGCCACCGGCAATCTCGGTCGACCGGGTGTGGGCGTGAACCCATTGCGCGGCCAGAACAACGTGCAGGGCTCGTGCGACATGGGCTCGTTCCCCCACGAGCTCTCCGGCTATCGCCATGTCGCCGACGAGGGCGTGCGGGCGCTGTTCGACCAGGCCTGGGGCGTCACGCTCGACAACGAGCCCGGCCTGCGCATCCCGAACATGCTGGATGCCGCGGTCGATGGCTCGTTCAAGGGCCTCTACATCCAGGGCGAGGACATCGCCCAGAGCGACCCGAACACCCAGCACGTGACGGCCGGCCTGGCCGCCATGGAATGCGTGGTCATCCAGGACATCTTCCTGAACGAGACCGCCAACTACGCCCATGTTTTCCTACCGGGCTCGTCCTTCCTGGAGAAGGACGGCACCTTCACCAATGCCGAGCGGCGCATCTCCCGCGTCCGCAAGGCGATCCCGCCCATGGCAGGCATGGCCGACTGGGAAGTCACCATGGCGCTCTCCAGGGCGCTGGGCTATCCGATGGACTACACCCATCCGTCGGAGATCATGGACGAGATCGCGGCATTGACCCCGACCTTTGCGGGCGTGAGCTTCGAGCGGCTGGACCAGTTGGGCTCGATCCAGTGGCCGTGCAACGAGAAGGCACCGGAGGGTACCCCGACCATGCATGTCGGCGGCTTCGTCCGCGGCAAGGGCAAGTTCGTGGTCACCGCCTATGTGCCGACCGAGGAGCGCACTGGCCCGCGCTTCCCGCTCCTGCTCACCACCGGCCGCATCCTCAGCCAGTACAATGTCGGCGCCCAGACCCGGCGGACCGCCAACACGGTCTGGCACGGCCAGGACGTGCTGGAGATCCATCCGCACGATGCCGAGCAGCGCGGCATCCAGGACGGCGACGTGGTGCTGCTGGCGAGCCGCTCCGGCGAAACCACGCTCACCGCAATGATCTCGGAGCGGATGCAGCCGGGCGTGGTCTACACCACCTTTCACCACCCCCTGAGCGGTGCCAACGTCGTCACCACCGAGAACTCCGACTGGGCGACCAACTGCCCGGAATACAAGGTCACCGCGGTCGAGGTGCGGCTCACCAACCAGCCCTCGCGCTGGCAGGAGGAGTACGAGCAGTTCCGCGAGGCGGCCCGGCAGATCGCGGCCGTGGCCGCCGAGTGACGGCGGCCCGGCTGGCGGGCAGCAGGCAGCGCCGCGACCGGCCGCTGGCACCCGGCCGGAAGGTGCGCCGCTACGAAGGCGGGCGGTTTGTCGAACGGATCGAGACGGTGGCGGGCGAGTGCGCGACGGCGATGGTCTATAACGGCCAGGACTTCGCCGTGCTGATGACCTCGCCCGAGCATCTGGAGGACTTTGCGACCGGCTTCACGCTGGCCGAGGGCATCGTGGACCATGCCGGCGAGATCGAGGCGGTCGAGATCGAGGACGTGGTGCTGGGCGTGGAGATCCGCGTCGCGATCCCGGATGGGCGGATGGCGGCCCTGGCCGGGCGTCAGCGCCATGTCACCACGGGCACGTCCTGCGGCATGTGCGGCATCCTCAGCATCGAGCGGGCGCTGCGCCCGCTGCCGACCCTGCCGCCCGCGCCCCCCGTCCCTGCCCCGGCCATCGAACGGGCCCTGGCGGCCCTGCCGGCCACCCAGACGCTCAACCGCCAGAGCGGGGCGGTCCATGCCGCGGCCTTCGCCACGCGCGAGGGCCGGGTGGCGCTGGTCCGCGAGGATGTCGGCCGGCACAACGCGCTCGACAAGCTGACCGGTGCCATGGCCCGGACCGGCACCGCAGCGGAGGACGGCTTCCTCCTGCTGACCAGCCGCTGCAGCACGGAGATGGTGCAGAAGGCAGCCCTCGCCGGCTTTGCGGTGGTGGTCGCGATCTCCGCACCCACCACGCTGGCGGTCGAGCTGGCCGATGCCGCCGGCCAGGCCCTGATCGGCTTCGCCCGCCCCGGCGGCTTCAACATCTACACCCACGAGCAGCGGATCAGCGCCGGATGAACGTCAGGCACCTCGTCACCATGGCCAACCAGATCGCCACCTTCTTCGCCACCCAGCCGGGCGACCCTGCCCAGGCCACCGCCCAGCACCTCCGCCAGTACTGGGACCCGCGGATGCGCACCGCGATCAGCAGCCATGTCGAAGCCGGCGGCGAGGGGCTGGACCCGGTGGCGCTAGCGGCGGTGCGGCTGCTGGCCGAGACGAAGCAGCCGGCT
>NZ_WUJP01000555.1 GCF_009806515.1 Geminicoccus flavidas
GGCCAACAGCAGCGGGTAGTTCCAGGGCGCCATGATCCCGACCACGCCCAAAGGCTGCGGGACGATCCAGGCGCGGGCCGGCCAGAACGGCAGCCCTACCGGTACGCGTCGCGGTCGCGCCCAGCCGGCCAGGTGGCGCCGCGCATGGCGCAGCGCGGAGACGGCGCCCAGCACCTCGCCGAACAGGGTCTCCTCGGGTGCCCGCCCGCCGAAATCGGCGTCGGCCGCACGCACGGCTGCGTCCTTGACCTGGAGCAGACCGGCGGCGAGTTCGCCCAGCAGTTCCCGGCGCCGGGGCACGTCCAGCGGCCCATCGGCCGCCAGGGCGGCACGCAACTCGGCCAGGGCGGCCGCCACACTGTCACGCATGGGCCAGCGCATCGAGCTCGACATAGCTCACCGGATGAAGCCGGGGCGAGCGCTCGGGCAGGCCCAGTTCGCGCACCGTGACCTCGTACTGCGAAGCGATTCGCCCGATGGTTTCCTGCACGATCGATTCCGGCACCGATGCGCCCGAGGTGAGACCCACCGTCCGCACGCCTTCCAGGAACGGCATGGAAAGCTCGGCGGCGGTGCCGATCAGCACGGCCGGGCGGCCGGCCGCCTCGGCCAGCTCGCGCAGGCGGTTGCTGTTGGAGCTGCTCCGGTCGCCGCAGACGATCACCCGCTGCACGCTCTGGCAAAGCCCTGTCACCGCATTCTGCCGGTTCTGGGTGGCATAGCAGATCGTGCGGGTGTCCGGCCCGATGATTTCCGGGAAGCGCCGCCGGAGCACGTCGATGATCCGGCGCGCTTCGTCCACCGCCAGTGTAGTCTGGACGACGAAAGCGAGCCTGACGGGATCGGCCGGGGCCAGGGCCTCCGCCTCCTGGACGGTTTCCACCACGACCGCAGGCCCTCGGCAGCGCCCGACGATGCCGGTGACCTCCACATGGCCGCGATGCCCGATCACCACGAGCAGCCGCCCGGCCCTGGTCTGCCGCTCCGCCTCGTGATGCACCCGGCGCACCAGCGGGCAAGTGGCATCGACTACGCGCAGCCCGCGCGCGCGTGCTTCGCCTTCCACCGCGGCGGCAACGCCATGGGCGCTGAACACGACCGTGCCGCCGTTCGGTACCGTCGCCAGTTCCTCGACGAAGTGCGCGCCGCGCCCCTCCAGCCCCTGCACCACCCGCTGATTGTGCACGATGGCATGGCGCACATGGACCGGCGCCTCGGGGCTCAGCTCCAGGGCGCGCTCGACCGCATGGATCGCCCGCTCCACGCCTGCGCAGAAGCCGCGGGTGGCCGCGAGCACGATCTCGATCCTGGGCTTGCTCATGCCGTGGCGTCCGCCATGCGTGTTCCTGCTCGTTCGGTTGCGGGCCGGCCCAGCCTCTGGACGGCTTGGCCTGCCGCGACCACCGCCGCCTCGATCGTGGCCGGCAGGCCGGTAGTCCAGTCGCCGGCAAGGGCGAGGTTGCGCAGCGGTGTCCGGCCCGGCCGCCTAGCCCGTGCCTGGGCGTCGTCCTGAAACGGGGTGGCGAAGCGCTCCTTCACCACGCAGGCGTTCTCCGGCCCGCCGCCCGGCAGGCCGATGCCGAGCCTAGCCGTGGTCGCAGTCACCTCCGGCCACACCCGTGCCGCCAGCGTTTCGCCCGGAAGCTCGAGCGCTTCGAACCCGGCTGAGATGGTGACGCTGGCCATGCCCGGGCGCACCAGCAGCCATTGGCCAATGCCGCCCGTGATTCCGGCAAAGCGTATCGGATCCTCGCCGTTGTGGGGAAAGTGCAGGTTGACGATCGGCGCGAACCGCGTGGGCACGGGCAGGCCCGGCAGGACGCTCGCGGCCGCAGCCGGCGGCAGGGCCAGCACCACGCGGTCGCCCGCCTCGAGCTGCACCGTGCCGCCGCCAAAGCGCAGCGCCACTGCCTGTCCGTCCGCCTGCTCGATCGCCCGTAGCCGCCGGCCAAGGCGGATCTCGCCACCCTTCATGACCGCGTCCGCCAGGGGCTGGACCAGGTCCGGTCCCAGGCCGGTGCGCGCCACCAGGAGCCGGGTGCCGCCCGGCATCGCCATGCGCCGCAGCACCCTGGCGAGCAGGGTTGCCGAGGCGGCAGCACCCGTCGTGTTCAGCACCGCCACCGCCATCAGGTCGAGCATCCGGGCCAAGCCTGGCGCGTCGCCGGCGGCGGCTGCGACCGACCGGCGGCCCGGAAGTACAGCGATCCGGGCAAGGCGCAGCAGGTCGCGCGGTGCCAGGCCCATCGGCCGCGATCCCGGGCGCAGCCACGACCAGGGCGACAGGCCCACCCGGTCGAGCCGACCGCTCTCCAGGTCGAGCACCGGCAGCCCGTCCGGCTCGGGCTCGACCCAGCGCCCTGCGGCGCCCACGGCGTCGAGCAGGCGGAGGGTCGCCCGGTTGGCGCTCAGGAGCACATGGGTACCGTTGTCGTGGGAGATGTCGCCCCGCCGCACCGTCCGACAGCGCCCGCCCGGCTGTGGTGCCGCCTCGTGCACGACCGGCCGCCAGCCGGCGCGCATGGCCAGGACGGCAGCGGCGAGGCCGCTGATCCCGCCGCCCACCACGTGCAGCTGCCCGCTCATGCCGGCACCTGGGCTGCCAGCCAGGCGAGCCTGGCCTTCTCGGCCATGCCCAGGCAGGGCCGTGGTGCATGCGGCTGCCAGCCGGCCCGGCGCATCCGCTCCAGGAGCGGCCGGTAGCTCCACATCATCAAGAGTGCCGGGCGCAGCACCTGCCGGTCGTGGCCCTCGAGCAGCCGGTCGGCCTGCCCAAATGCCTGAGCGGCCTCCGCCGCCAGCTCCGCCCAGACCTGACCAAAGCCCGGCGCCGCGATGACCGCCTGGGCCTCGTGTTCGGCCACGCCCAGCCGCTCCAGCCGAGTCCTCGGCAGGTAGACCCGGTCGTGCGCCGCGTCCTCGCGCACGTCGCGCAGGATGTTGACCAGTTGCAGGGCGCGGGCCAGTGCCAGGGCGAACGGATCGGCCGAGGGGGCGCCGAAGATCCTGACCGACAGGATGCCCACCGAGCCCGCTACCGCGCGCCAGTAGAAGGCCAGCTCTTCCTCCGTGCCGATCCGCAGCCGGTCCACGGCATCGATCGACAGCCCATCCAGCAGAAGGCGCAGCTCGCCCTCCGGCAGGTCGAATCGGCGCACGGCCAGCGCCAGCTCGCGGCCGACCGGGGTGGCTGGCGTGCTGCGCAGCCGGTCGAGCTCGTGGCGCCAGCCATCCAGGAAGCGCTGCCGCTCGGCCGCCGGTGCGGCGCCGTCGGCCAAGTCGTCTGCCAGCCGGCAGAACGCATAAACCGCGTGCATCGCCCGGCGCCGCTCGCCCTTGAGCATACGGATGCCGAAGCGGAAAGAGCTTCCCGAGCGGCGCACGATGCCGGCGGTGACCTGGACATCGCTGCGGTTGGCGGCCAGTGCCGCCGGCAGGATCCGGCAGAGCCGGTCGGTCCGGGTCAGGCGCACCCGGCCAGAGGCCGGATCGACCAGGCGCAGCCGGCGGAGCAGGGCGTGGCCGGCCGCGAGCGTCAGCAGCGCCTGTACCCGCAGCCGCCGACTCTGCAGGCGGGACGGCAGGCAGGCGGCCAGGTCCAGCAAAGCCTCCACCTGGTCTAGGGCGGCATCCAGCACCGCACGGCGCGGCGGATGCGGCCGCCCGTCGAAGAAGCGTTCCTCGCCGCCGGCGGCTGCCAGCCATGGCAGCGGCAGGTAGACCCGCCCGAGCAGACGGCGGTCGTCCGCCAGGTCCTGGAGGTGGTTCAGGATCTGCAGGGCGGTGCACAGCGCATCGGCGGGCGGGTCGGCCGCCGTGTCTTCCCCGTGCAGACGCAGGAGGAAGCGGCCGACCGGCACTGCCGACAGCCGACAATAGGCCAACAGCTCGTCCCAGTCCCGGTAGCGGTGCTGGCGGACGTCCTGGACGAAGGCCTGGAGCAGCTCGCGGGCCTCGGCCGGCCCGGTGCCATGGCGGCGCCCGACATCGTGCAGGGCGGCGGCCAGCGGGTCGACGGTCCGCGGGTCGGCCAGCCGCTCCTGGAGCTCCGCCAGACGTTTCAGCCTGACCTCCGCCGGCAGATCCGGTGCGTCAGCGATGTCGTCGGCCTGACGCACGAAGCGGTAGAAGCTCAGCACCGCGCGGCGCAGCGACGGTGCCAGTGCCAGCGAGGCCACCGGAAATTCCTCGCTCCCGGCGGTCTTGGCCGGCGGCAAGACGATGCTCATGGTGCCGCCCCGCCCGGATAGCTGCGCCCCTTCCAGCCGACCTGGCGGCCGGTGCCGCCCCGGATCAGCGCGTCCCACTGGATCGCCAGCGCCACGAGCACGGTGAGCGGGTGCAGCGGCACGCTCGCCAGCGGCTCGCGCACCCGCAGCGTGATGGCGAGCCGCGTGCCCAGCGACAGGAACAATGCCAGCAGTGCGAGACCCATCGAGGCCCATCCCGACAGGGCGAGCGCCAAGAGCAGCCAGGGCAGCACATGGCCGCCCAGCAGCAGGAGCGTCCAGACCGGCAATGCCGCCGGGGTCGCCATGCCTTCCCGGGCGTTCTTGACGAAGCCCTCCCAGGCAGAACGCAGGCCGTCATACATCCGGCAGGTCGCGAGCGAGGCGCCGTCGATCAGGTCGGTGGCAATGCCGCGGCGGCGCAGGTGCCGGGCGAGCTGCAGCCCGTCATGGCGGCTCCAGCGCACGGCGGCATGGCCGCCGGCCTGGTGGTAGGCGCTGCGCTCGAACAAGAGGAGCTGGCCGCAGGCAGCCGCCAGCGAGGGATCGGTCGGCTGGCGCCGCATCATCGGCACCGGCAGGTACCCGTGGATCAGCAGGTTGATCATGGGCACGGTCAACAGTTCACCCAGCGTGG
>NZ_WUJP01000582.1 GCF_009806515.1 Geminicoccus flavidas
GGCTGAGCCGGCTACGGACGGTCAGTCGCATGGCCGTCCGAGGCTGAAAGCCACCGTGGCTGCTTCTTCGTCATGGCCGCCCTGAGCCGGCCATCCAGCAATGGCCGGGAAGACTGGATGGCCGGGTCGAGCCCGGCCATGACGAATACAAGAAGACACAAGCTGTCAGGAGACGGCTGGTCCCGGCAGGAAGCGGTTGCTGGCCCGCCGGTTCATGCCCTCTTCCGGCCTGCTACTCGGCCACCCGCACCAGGAGCTTGCCGAAGTTCCTGCCCTCGAGCAGGCCCCGCAGCGCATCCGGCGCGTTCTCCAGCCCGTCCACCACGTCCTCCTTGTAGCGCAGCCGGCCCTCCTTCAGCCATTGCGCGGCTTCCTGGTAGAACTGGGGACGCAGCTGCGCGAACTCGCGCTGGATGAAGCCGCGGATCAGCAGGCTGCGGCTCAAGACCTCGCGCATCACCTGCGGCAGCCGGTCCGGGCCCTGCCTTGGCCCGGCCGGGTCGTTGTACTGGGCGATCAGGCCACAAACCGGGATGCGCGCGAACTCGTTGAGCAGCGGCAGCACCGCGTCGAAGACCTGGCCGCCGACATTCTCGAAATACACATCGATCCCGTCCGGGCAGGCCGCCGCCAGTTGCCCCGAAAAATCGGCGGCCCGATGGTCGACCACGGCGTCGAAGCCGAGTTCGTCCTTCACGAAGGCGCATTTCTCCGGCCCGCCGGCAATGCCTACCGCGCGGGCGCCCTTGATCCGGGCGATCTGGCCCACCACCGAGCCAACCGCACCGCTGGCGGCCGCCACCACCACGGTCTCGCCGGGCTGCGGCCGGCCGATCTGGAGCAGGCCGGACCAAGCGGTGAAGCCCGGCATGCCGAGCACGCCCAGGGCGGTGCTGACCGGCGCCAGCTCCGGGTCGATCTTGCGCAGGCCGGTCCCATCCGACAGCGCAAAGCGCTGCCAGCCGGCATGGGACAGGACGATCTCGCCTTCCCGGTAGTCGCGGTGCCGCGAGCGCCGGATGCGCGCCACGGTTCCGCCCTCCATCACTGCCCCCAGCTCCACCGGCGGTGCGTAGGACTTCCGGGCATCCATCCGGCCGCGCATGTAGGGATCGAGTGAAAGATAGAGGACCTCCAGCAGCACCTGCCCGTCCGCCGGCTCCGGCACGGGCGCGGTCTCGATGCGGAAGTGCTCCGGTCCCGGCTGTCCTTCGGGCCGCGCCGCGAGGACGATCCGCTGGTTGGTGTCGTTCCGCATCGTCTTCTCCAAACCTCGCCCGCCGGCCGCGTCATTGCCCTCGGCACCCAGCCCTGACATGCTCACCACTCGGCCAACCGGCAAGCGGTCGGAGGCATCATGCCGAGGACCTGGGCCGGGGAGGACAACGCATGTGGTCCTGCACGCCCGGCGAGGCCGGCCAGCCCATGGCTCACATCGGCTGTCCCTGCCACAGCCCGGCCCTCCTGGCCGCCAGCCGGCGGATCGGCCGGACCCTATCGCGACGTGGCTTCGTCACGGCCCTCGGCACATCCGCGGCGGCACTTGCCTTGCCGGGGCGTACCCAGGCCCAGGAACCGCCGGCAGCCAGTATCCGGCCGATCCTGCTCACCAACTTCCGGCTGTTCGACGGTCGCTCAACGCAGCTCCGCGACGGGCTGCACCTCCTGGTCGAGGGCGAGCGGATCGCTGGCCTGGCCACCGGTGAAGCCACCGCGCCGGAGGGCGCGCAGCTTCT
>NZ_WUJP01000583.1 GCF_009806515.1 Geminicoccus flavidas
GGACTGCCAGGGCCGGACGCTGATGCCCGGCCTGATCGACGCCCACTGGCACGCGCTGTTCGCGGCCTTGTCGGTGGCGACTCTGATGACCGCTGATGCCGGTTTCCTGCATCTGGCAGCGGCCGCCGAGGCCGAGCGCACGCTGCTGCGCGGCTTCACCACGGTGCGCGACCTGGGCGGCCCGACCTTCCCCCTGAAGCAGGCGATCGACGCGGGCCTGGTCGCGGGTCCGCGCATCTACCCGTCCGGGGCGATGATCACGGCCAGCGGCGGCCATGGCGACCTGCGCCAGCTCAGCGAGATCCCGCGCAGCCCGAGCGAGGGTCTCAGCACGGTCGAGCAGGCCGGGGGTGCCGCCATCGTCGACGGCCCGGACGAGGTGCGCCTGCGCGCTCGCGAGCAGCTGCTCCAGGGCGCCTCGCAGATCAAGCTGGTCGCCAGCGGCGGCGTGTCCTCGCCCAGGAGCCCGATCGACCTGTCGACCATGACCGAGGCCGAGCTGCGCAGCGGGACCGAGGTCGCGGCCGACTGGAACACCTATGCCACCGCGCACGCCTACACGCCGCAGACGATCCGTCGCGCCATCGCGGCGGGTGCCCGCTGCATTGAGCACGGCCACCTCATGGATGCGGCGACCGCCAGGCTCATCGCCGACAACGACGTGTGGCTGAGCATCCAGCCCTTCCTCAGCGCTGAGGATACGGTGCCGCTGCAAGGCCCGAGCCTGGCCGCCATGCGCCAGGTCCTGAGCGGCACCGAGCGCGCCTACGAGCTCGCGATCGAGCACGGGCTGAAGACCGCGTTCGGCTCGGACCTCTTGTTCTCCGCCGAGATGGCGACCCGCCAGGGCATCATGCTCACCCACCTGACACGCTGGTACGGCAATGCTGACATCCTGCGGATGGTCACCAGCATCAATGGGGAACTCATGGCCCTGTCCGGCCCGCGCAACCCCTACCCGGCCAAGCTCGGGGTGGTGGAGCCGGGTGCCTGGGCCGACCTGCTGCTGGTCGACGGTGACCCGCTCGCCGACCTGGCACCGCTGGCCCGGCCGGAAACCGGGCTCATGGTGATCATGAAGGGCGGCGTGATCCACAAGAACACGCTTCCGGGCTGACCGCATGTCAGGCGCCGGTGCTGGTGCTTTCCCCCGGGATTGACACGGGCGATGCGGGCTCCCTAGGTCGCCCGGCTGCGGATGACGGGCCAACGGGCCGGCCCGACCGGTCAGCCGAGCGCGGAGTGCAGCGTGGCCAACCCTTATCGTGCGGTCTTCGCCGCCCCTGGTGCACTGGCCTTCTCCATGGCCGGGCTGGTGGCGCGCATGCCGATGTCTATGCTGGCGATCGGGATCGTGACCATGTTGGGCCAGCTGCGCGGCGCCTACTGGCTGGCCGGCGCGGTGGCGGCGAGCTTCGCTTTGTCCAGCGCGCTGATCGCCCCCCAGGTCTCCCGCCTGGTCGATCGGCTGGGGCAGGCGCGGGTGCTGCGGCCGGCCACCTGCCTAAGCGTGTTGGGCATGCTGCTTCTGCTGCTGGCGGTCCGCCTGGACCTGCCGGGCTGGACCCTGTTCCCCTGCGCGGTGCTGGCCGGCTGCATGCCGAGCATCCCGGCCATGGTCCGGGCACGCTGGTCCGGGCTCTACCGGGGCACGCCGATGCTTCATACCGCCTTCGCCCTGGAATCGGTGCTGGACGAGATCTGCTTCATCATCGGCCCGATCCTGTCGGTGAGCCTGAGCGTGCTGGTTTTCCCCGAAGCCGGCCCCCTGGCTGCGGCCTTCCTGCTCCTGGTCGGCACCTTGCTGCTGGCCGCCCAGCGCCGGACCGAGCCGCCGGTCCTGCCGGCTGCCGCAGGGCCACGCCGCTCGGTGATCCGCCGGCCGGCGGTCCTGATCCTGGTCGCCACCATGGTGGCGGTTGGCATGATCTTCGGCTCAATCGACGTCACCACCATCGCGTTCGCCGGGCTGCTGGGCCAGCCGGTGGCGGCGAGCTGGGCCCTGGCCATCTGCGCGGTGGGCTCGGGCCTGGCCGGGATCACCTTCGGCGCGATGCGCCCGGCCCTCCCCCCACGCCAGCTCCTGGCGATGGCGATCGCCTTCATGCTGCTCACCGTGCTGCCCCTGCCGGCTGCCGGCAGCATCCCCGTCCTGGCGGCGATCCTGTTCGTCGTCGGCATCTCGGTCTCGCCCACCATCATCCTGACGATGAACCTGGTGGAACGGATCGTGCCGCCCTCGGAGCTCACCGAGGGCATGACCTGGGCGATGACCGGGCTTGGCATCGGCGTGGCGATCGGCTCGGCGGCGGCCGGCTGGATGGTTGACGCGCATGGCACCGCAGCGGCCTTCGCCCTGGCCGGGCTCGCCGCCGCGCTGGCCCTGCTGGTCGTGCTGTCCGGCCAGAAGCGGCTCAAAGACAGTGACCGGATGCCGCCGCAACCCGCATCCGGCGTGGAACTCGCCGCCTGCCGCTGACGAGCGGGCGGAGGAGCGGCGGACCGGCCCTGATCGCGCACCAGGGCTTGCATCCGGACGGGGTCGGGCGCCGTACTAGGAGGCATGAAAGGCAAAGCCGTCCGCAAGCTGCCCTGGCTCGACCGGTCCGGGCAGCTCTCCTTCCTGAAGCTCACCACACTCGTGCTGGTGACGCTCCCCTCTGCCTGGATCCTCGGCCGGCTCTTAGCCGGCACGCTGATGCCCCGGCCGCTGGAGGAGATGATCCACCAGACCGGCAACTGGGCGGTCCGGCTCCTGGTGGCCTCGCTTTGCATCACGCCCCTGCGCGGGGTGCTGCGCTGGCCGCAACTGATGTTGGTCCGCCGGATGGTCGGTGTGGCGGCGCTTTGCTACGCGCTCTGCCATCTGCTGCTCTATGTGGTGGACCAGCAGTTCGACCTGCTGCGGGTCGGCAGCGAGATCCTGCTGCGCTTCTACCTCACCATCGGCTTCGTGGCGCTGCTGGGCTTGGCAGCACTGGGCGTCACCTCGACCGACGCCGCGATGCGCCGGATGGGCGGGTGGTGGCGCCGGCTGCACCGGCTGGCCTACCCGGCCACTGCCCTGGCGCTCCTTCACTTCTTCATCCAGTCCAAGATCGACGTGACCGAGCCGGTTCTGCTCACCGGCCTGTTCTTGCTGCTGATGGGCTACCGACTCCTGGCGCTCCGCGGCGTGCCGGGGCCGCTGCGCCTGGCCGGGCTGGCGATCGCCGCCGCCCTGCTCTGTGCCCTGGTGGAGACCGCCTGGTACGCAACGATGCGCAATGCGCCTGCCCTACGCGTGCTGAGCGCTAACCTCCAACTTGCCCATACGATCCGTCCGGCCTGGTGGGTGCTGCTGGCCGGGCTCGCGGCAGCGGGTGCTTCATGGTGGCGACAAGGGCGTGACGCGCCGCCTGCCCGGCCCCAGTCCCTCGGCCGCACCGCCGGCCGCCTGGCCGGCTGATCCAAAGACCGAATTCGCGCGATTCCTTCGACAGATTCGAGCGGCCTGCCGCAGAGACGGATTGCATATGAGCTTGCAGTTCGTTACAGTTCGTACATGTTTGAACTTGCGGCGACAACAGCTGCCGATGTCGCAGCGCCCCTGTCGGAGTGGTTGTAGTCGACATTAACTAAGTTCGCTGTTTAGGCGAATTTTCATCCGATCTTAACTTATTCATTGATCAGCTCAAAGCGGGTTGAACCCGCGTCATGGTTCATGCTGCGGCCGTCGAAAGGCGGCGGCGGCATCAGATACTTGGCCGTCTGGCACTCCATGGGGTCCCCATGCTCCGGTCTTTCCGGGCAGGTCCCGGTGCCCGCGCGGCGCGTGGAGTGCGACATTGCTGTTCAACTCGCTCCCGTTCGTGTTCGGCTTCCTGCCGATCACCCTGATCCTGTTCTTCCTGGTCGGGCAGCTCGACCGGAACGGGCAGCGACGTATCGCGGCGCGGGTCCGGCTGATCCTGGCCGCCTCCCTGTTCTTCTATGCCTGGTGGAAGCCGTTCACGCTGCTGCTGCTGGTCGTCTCGATCGGGTTCAACTGGGCCATGGGCCTGGCGATCGCCGACCGGAACCCGCGCAAGAAATGGCTGCTGGTCCTGACCGTGGCGGCCGACCTCTGCTCGATCGGCTTCTTCAAGTACGGCATGTTCGTCACCGCCAACCTGGCACCGGTCGCGGGCGACTGGATCCGGCTGGAGAACATCCTCCTGCCGATCGGCATCTCCTTCTTCACCTTCCAGCAGATCGCCTACGTGGTCGATGTCTGGCGGGGCGACGTAGAGGCCGAGCGTGATCCTTGGCGCTTTGCCCTTTCGGTCAGCTTCTTTCCCCATCTGATCGCTGGGCCGATCATCCACTACCGGCAGATCGGCCCGCAGTTCGATGGGTGGTCCTTCCTGCGCCCGGATGCCGCCCAGCTCAAGCTGGGCTTCGGCATCTTC
>NZ_WUJP01000584.1 GCF_009806515.1 Geminicoccus flavidas
CTGATCGGCCTGATCAAGAAGATGGGCATCGCCGACACGCTCTCCTTCTATGTCGACCCGACCTTCGCGGAGGCCGACGGGCTCGCGGCCGTGGGCTTCGTCGAGAGCTGGCAGGCCGCCACCGCCTACACCTTCCAGCTCTATTTCGACTTCTCGGCCTACTCGGACATGGCGATCGGCCTGGGCCTGATGTTCGGCATCAGGATTCCGGACAATTTCAACAATCCCTACCAGTCGACCAGCATCATCGAGTTCTGGCAGCGCTGGCACATGTCCCTGTCCAGCTTCCTGCGCAACTATCTCTACATCCCGCTGGGCGGCAACCGACAGGGCAAGGTCCGCCGCTACGTCAACCTGATGATCACCATGCTGCTGGGCGGGCTGTGGCACGGCGCGTCCTGGAACTTCGTGATCTGGGGCGGGCTGAACGGCGTCTTCCTGATGATCGCCCATGGCTGGCGGGCACTCACCAAGGGCTGGCAGCTCCAGCTCCATCCGCTGGCCCCGCTCGGCCGGGTCGGGGGGCACCTGCTCACCATGCTGGCGGTGATCGTGGTCCGGGTGTTCTTCCGCGCCACCACGCTGGACGGTGCCTGGGTCATGCTGGCCGGCATGGTCGATCCCTCGACCTTCCGCATGGAAGCGGTCGATTCCTTCCTGCTCCTGGCACTGGGCGCTGCGTACGCGCTCTGCCTGCACGGCGCCGAGGCCAAGGATCTCGTCAAGCTCCGCTGGTTCTCTCTGCCGCTGGTGCGCTCCGCCGCCGCGGCCTGGGTGATCCTGGTCATGCACCATCAGGAACTGTTCGATCTCGATGCAAGCTTCCTGTACTTCAACTTCTGACCTGGCGGCCGCCCCGGCCGCACGGTCATCACGGCTCCGGACGGTCCTGGGCTGGGCCTGGCGGATCCCGTTGGCGGTCTGCCTGGCGCTCGTGCTGTTCGAGGTCTTCCTGCGCACCCCGCCGCTCCGGGTCGGCGTCTCGCCGGTCACCTACCACCCGCAGCTCGGCTACTGGCACAAGGCCGACTACCAAGGGCAGGCCTTCTCGGCCTGCTACTCGGTGCCCTACCGCCTGGACGGCCACGGCCTGCGCCCGTCCAGGGGCCCGGTGCCGGGCAAGAAGGCGATCCTGCTGGGTGACAGCCAGGTCGAGGCGGTCATGGTCGCCGACGAGCAGGTCATGCACCAGCGCCTCCAGGCCCATCTGGGCGACCGGATCGAGGTGCTGAACTATGGCCTGGGCGGCAGCGGCGCCGACCTGCAGCACCTGGTCCTCCAGCACTTGGCCGATCTCGACCAGGTCGGCTGGGTCGTGCAACTGGTCAACCTGGACAGCGACGTCTACGAGGCCAACCCGAACAACGACAAGCCGGGCCAGCGCCCCCGCGCCCGTCTGATGTTCGACGCCCCGGCCGATCTCGACCATTTCCGCCTGGTCCCGCCGGCACCCTTTACCCGGATGGAGCAGTTCCGCGAGGTCTTCTCCGGCTTCCAGCTCTACTCCTATTCCCGTGCGGCGCTCCTGCCAGTCCGCAGGCTGATCCGCGAGGTGCGGCAGACGCTGAAGGGCGGCCAGCCGCCGGCGGTCACTGACCCAGCCCAGCCGGTCCAGACCAGGCCCTCGGAACTGTCCTGGACCAACCTGATCGGCGCAATCCGGCAGAACCAGAAGCTGGTGGCAGCGCATGGCGGCCGCTACCTGGCGCTGGTCTGGAACCGTGATCCGCAGCTTCTCGCCGAGTGGCAGCGCCGCACCGCACCGCTCGGCCTCCAGACGCTGGACCTGGCACCGGCACTGGCCCGGGCCGGCGTGGACCTGGAAGCGGCCTCCTTCCCCTGCGACCACCACTTCACCGCCGCCACCCATGACGAGATCGCGAAGGTGCTGGCCAGGAGCGGCTTCTTCGGCCGTTCCTGACTGCAAAAGGCAAGGCACGCGAGCCCGGCGCCCCGCCATCTTGGGCCATGAATAGCCAAGAGAACACACCGTCCAGGAGTAACCGCAACCTTTAGCAGGTGAAGGCGCTCCGACTAGCACAATAACGGCCCTATCTGCCCTGGACTACGCAACTCCTCTCTCGTCGTCGCATATGACGATCTCACCGCCGACGACGTTGTCAGCATGATAATACTTATGCTATGCTTCTTGATGATCTCGCATCATTGACTGCGGCAAGATCTGGAAGGAGTCTGTATGCGGCTCTCACGGCTCTCGTCGCAGCCCGCTGCAATGTCCATTCATGCGCAGCGAACTCATCCTGGCGATGCATGTGTCAGGACAGGGCTTGGCTGCCGGAGCATAGCCCATGATGAGAACGGCGGCTTTCGTGGCCGGGTTGCTGTGGCTTGGGCAGGCGGAGGCGACGACGCTGCCCTATCTGGACATGTACGCGCTGGTTCAGGGCGCGGACGGTGTCGTCGAGGGCACCGTGGAATCGGTCGTCTCGGCCCGGTCCGACCAGGGCCAGATCTTCACCTACGTGACCTTGCGCGACCTCGAGATCCATACCGGAAGCTACGGCCAGGGCAGCCTCACGCTCATGCTGCTGGGCGGGTCGGCCGACGCACAGACGCTGGAGGTCGTAGGCGCGCCCGCCTTTGAGGAGGGGCAGCGGGTAGTGGCGTTCGTGGCCAGCAACGGCACCGACATCGTGCCCCTGGTCGGCTGGGAGCAGGGCCTGTTCGTGGTACCGCAGGACGGACGGAACCTCGTGACCGACAGTGTCGGCAACCGCATCCTCGATGTGGAGGATGGCAGGATCGAGAAGGAGCAGCGCTACGGCTTCGAGGCGCAGGTCATCGAGCCGCAGCCGGTAGCCGACGGCCCTGGCGAGGCCCGGTCGGGAAGCGGCCAGGGCGGCAGCCGGTCGGGCACGAGCGACGCCCAGCAGCAGTCTCTCACCGTCCCCAATGCCGGCCAGCCGATGGCCTACGATGCCTTCATCCAGTCGATCCAAGGAGCCGCGCGGCGGGTGGCGCTGAGTGGCCCGCGCCAGACGCGGGTGCTGAATTCAGTGCAGGTCGGCGCCACCCTGCAGGCTGCGCCGCCACCCAGGGCAATGTCGATCCTGAAGGCACCTGGGCAGGAAGCCGGAGCGCCCGCGCGCGCCCCTCTGCCCTCCGAGGCGCCGGGCAGCCCGCCGGCCGGCCCATCGCCCAGCCGCCCATAGCACTGTAGCCAGCGGTCACCCTTCCCGGGCATCGTCCCATAGGAAACATGCCATGACCTCCAGAACCATGGTGCGGCGCCGATACCTGATGGCCGCGCTCATCGCGCTTGTGCCGCTGACCTTCAGTCCGCAATCGGCACGAGCCTATGCCTACGACACCTGCGACGGGGTACCGGTCAAGTGGCTGCGCGGCTGGGCCAATCTCTCGCTCAACACGGTCTCGTTGCCGCCCGGCAGCATCTGGGACACCAGGTTCCAGAACGCGATGTGGCACTGGAACAACGTGAAGGGCTCGAGCTTCGAGTTCTTCTTCCTGCGCGATACCGACGGGACGATCAGCAACACCAATGGCGTCACCGAAATCTATTTCAGCAACAACATCGGCACTGCACTGGCAGTCACTACCTTCCGCTCGCGCTGCTCTGACCAGAGTATCATCGAGACCGATATCGGCTTCAACCTCAACTATGCCTGGTCAACCGGCCCGTTCAATTATGACAGCCTGGGCTCGCCTTACAGCTTCGAGGGCGTAGCCCTGCATGAACTCGGCCACGCTCTCGGGCTGAATCACGAGGACCGCTGGATCGCCACCTTGAACTCCTTCTACCCGGACGGCGGACCGAGCGGACACGCCAAGGAATGGGATCCGCTGCCCGATGACCGAGCCGGGGTGCGTTTCCTTTATCCCGATGCCACCACCGAGATCGACGTCGCCGCTTCGGTGTTCAAGCGGTCCGGTGCCGGCAGCTCGACCCTTGTCTCCAGTCCGACCACTGCAACGCGCGGCTCATCGGCGAC
>NZ_WUJP01000585.1 GCF_009806515.1 Geminicoccus flavidas
GATGGAGCTGACTTTCCACAATTTCAGCACCTCGCAGCGGACCTTCAACATCGGCTTCTATCTGTCGAGCAACGACATCATCAGCACCGGCGACCGGCTGCTCGGCACCAACACGGGTGCCTGGGCGGATCCTGGCGTCAGCGTCACCTTCGGCCGGACCGTGACCATTCCCACCTCGGTGGCACCGGGCCGCTACTGGCTGGGCTTCATCCTCGACCATGATGGCCGCCACGCCGAGAATCACGAGGGCAACAACGCCCTGGAGATGCCGCGCGCCATCACGATCAACTAGCAGCCGTCCATCCTCACGGATGCCCGCCGTCCGCCCCTGCTCCGCCGCCTGGCTGCGACCAGCGCCAGGCGGCGGAGCAGGAAAAGGATCGCCGGACTGCATGGTGGCCGGCGGGCGCCAGCGCAGGCTGCCCGGCGGCTCTCAGAGCGAGGGATAGTCCGTATAGCCCTCGGGCCCGCCGACATAGAAGGTGTCGGCGTTCCAGGGGTTCAGCGGCGCGTTCTCGGCGAAGCGGCGCGGCAGATCCGGGTTGGCGATGAACGCCTTGCCGAACGCCACCGCATCCGCCTCGCCCCTGGCCAGCACCTCGTCACCGGCCGCCTGATCGAAGCCCTCGTTGGCGACGAAAATGCCGCCGAACGCCTTCTTGATGGCAGGCCCCAGCCGCGGCTCCTCCAGCCGCTCACGCGCACAGATGAAGGCGATCTTGCGCCTGCCGAGCTCCGCCGCAACGTAGCCGAAGGTGCCGGCCAAGTCGCTGTCGCCCATGTCGTGCGAATCGGCACGCGGTGCCAAGTGCATGCCCACCCGGTCCGCCCCCCAGACCGAGACCACCGCATCCGTCACTTCCAGCATCAGCCGGGCGCGGTTCTCGACCGGGCCACCATACTCGTCGGTGCGGCGATTGGTGCTGTCCTGCAGGAACTGGTCGAGCAGGTAGCCATTGGCGCCGTGGATCTCGACCCCGTCGAAGCCCGCGGCCTGCGCGTTCTCAGCACCCCTGCGGTAGGCCTCGATCACGCCCGGGATCTCGGCCAGCTCCAGCGGGCGCGGCGTCGCATAAGGCCGCTGCGGCCGCAGCAGGCTGACATGGCCTTTGGGCTGGACCGCACTGGGGGCGACCGGCAGCTCGCCGTTCAGAAAGACCGGGTCGGAGATCCGCCCGACATGCCAGAGCTGCAGGAAGATGTGGCCGCCCGCGTCATGAACCGCGCGGGTGATCGCCCGCCAGCCCTCGACCTGGTCCTTGGACCAGATCCCGGGCGTGCCGGCATAGCCGACACCTTGCGGGGTGACCGAGGTCGCCTCGGACAGGATCAGGCCGGCACTGGCGCGCTGGACGTAATAGTCGCGCATCAGCGCGTTCGGCACCCGGCTCTCGCCGGCGCGGGCGCGGGTGAGCGGTGCCATCCAGATGCGGTTCTTCAGGCGCAGCGAACCGACATTGATCGGATCGAACAGGTTGGGCATCGTCGCATCCCGGTTGACCGTCCAGCCTCGCGGCCGGACGGGTCGACCGGATCGGCCGGCAGGCCCTTGCCTCCCCGACCGATCCGGCCCAGTTTCATGTTTGTCGAACATCGAACATGGGTAGGCGCAGGACGTGAGGCAACCCGACCATCCGGCGATCGATACGGTGCAGCTCACCGAGGTGCTGGCAGCCCTGGCCGACCCGGTCCGCCTTGCTTTGGTCGCGACGCTGGCGGATGGCGGTGCCCGCAGTTGCGGCGAGTTCGACCTGCCGGTCGCCAAGTCCACGCTCAGCCATCACATGAAGGTGCTGCGCGAAGCCGGCATCCTGACGAGCCGGGTGGAAGGTACCCGCTGCTTCGTGACGCTGCGTTCGGAGCTGGAGGACCGCTTTCCCGGCCTGCTGGACCGCGTCCTGGCCCTGGCAGCCCCACCGGCGGAAGGCTGACGTCCGCCAACGCCGCGCTCGGCCTGCGGCTTTCGGTGGAGAACCCTGCCCGTCCGGCTAGAATGGCCGCCGCTCGTTCGGCATCGG
>NZ_WUJP01000586.1 GCF_009806515.1 Geminicoccus flavidas
GCCGGGCAAAGGGGTCGGGAGGCGTCATGGACATGGAAGCGCAGGTCGCGCGCCACTATATGCACGGCGCCCTGGAGCGCTCGATCCTCGACGCGCTGGCCGCGGCCGGCAAGGATCTCGACCGGCTCACCGCCGCCGACCTAGCCGGCGTCGACGAGTTCCACCTGGGCTGGCGCGCGTCCACGGTCGCACTGGCGCAGGATCTGCAGCTGGCACAAGGCCAGCGGGTGCTCGACATCGGCAGCGGCATTGGCGGGCCGGCCCGCTACATGGCCGAGGCGCATGGCTGCCAGGTCACCGGCATCGACCTGACTGAGGAGTTCGTGGCGGTCGCGACCGCGCTCACCCGGCGCTGCGGCCTGGCCCACCGAGTCTCATTCCGGCTGGGAAGCGGCCTGGCCTTGCCATTCCCGGACGGCAGCTTCGACGCCGCTACTCTGATCCATGTCGGCATGAACATCGAGCGCAAGGACCTGCTGTTCCGCGAGGTGCGCCGGGTGCTCAAGCCCGGTGGCCGGTTCGGGGTCTACGACGTCATGCGCATGGAGGAGGCGCCGTTGCCCTACCCAATGCCCTGGGCTGCCGATGCCGCCACCAGCTTCGTCGAGCCGCCCGCCACCTACCGGACGCTGCTCGGCGAGAGCGGCTTCGCCGTCGAGCAGGAAGTGAACCTGCGCGAGTTCGTGCTGGCGCGCTGGCAGGAGATGCGCGCCGAGGCCGCTTCCCGAGGCCAGCCGCTCTTGAGCCTGCGCAACCTGGTGGGCCCGGCCTTCGAGGAGCGCTTCAGCAACGTCCTGCGCGCATTGCAGGCCGGCAACATCGCTCCCATCCAGATGATTGCCCGGGCGATCTAGAGCCTCACTCGATCCCGAACGTCGCCATCAACCGCGCCATGCGCCGGCCCGCCAGCTCCGGATCGTCCAGCACGCCCGCCTGATCGGCCAGGCGGAACACTTCGGCATAATGCAGGGCCGAGCGCGCCGCCTGCTGCCCGCCCAGCATCGCGAAATGGTTTTGGTGCCCGTTCAGCCAAGCCAGCAGCACCACGCCCGACTTGTAGAACCGGGTGGGCGCCTCGAAGATCTTGCGTGACAGCGCGACGGTCGGCCGGAGGATCGCCCGGTAGTCATCCACCCTGCCCGCGTCCAGTGCTGCCAGCGCTGCGGCCGCCGCCCGCGCGATCGGGTCGAAGATGCCGAGCAGCGCGTCGCTGTGCCGTGCGCCGTCACCCTCGATCAGCTCGGCATAGTTGAAGTCGTCGCCGGTGAAGCATTTGACGCCCTCGGGCAGGGCCCGGCGGAAGCCCAGCTCGCGCTCCTTGTCGAGCAGGGACATCTTCACCCCGTCGATCCGCCCGGCATGGTCCCGGATCAGCCCCAGCAGCGTGGCCTGCGCCTCGTCCAGGTCGTGCGATCCCCAGTAGCCTTCGAGCTGCGGGTCGAACATCGGCCCCAGCCAGTGCAGCACGACCTTGTCCCGCGCCTGGCCGATCAGCTCGCCATAGAGCCGCCGGTAGTCGTCCGGCCATTTCGCCGCCAGCACCAGT